>DAITPI010000427.1:0-4147 GCA_036833655.1 Anaerolineales bacterium
CACACCCATGGTGCGCGCCTCTGCCACGTACAGGGCGACCTGCTCGGTCTTGCCAGCGTTGGCAGAGAGCAAGGCCGCCATATACTCGGCAGGATAGTGGGCTTTGAGATAGGCGGTTTGAACCGAGATCACGCCGTAATCGGCGGCGTGGCTATTGTGGACAAGAATGTCATTGGCGATGAAATTGTGGGTTTCGGCGATCTCCAGATCGTAGGTCTGTTTTTCACCTACGTATTCAATATAGGCAACCCGGTCCCAGTAGAGATCGCTTTCTGCATAGCGCTTGATGTTGGCATCATCAAAATAGCTGCCCAAACGTCTCAGCGTATTGCGTCCGAAACCAACCTTACCAGCAGAATTGGTGGGATAGAATTCCCTTGGAGCGATTCCTGTGATCGCAGAAAGATCACGCCAGGTGATTCCTGACTGCTCCTTTGCAGAACGGATGTACTCTTTGACCGCAGGAACCGGGACAACATCCTTTGTGCCGATGGCAACTGGTGGAACGATCTGCATTAATTCCGCAAGTGCCTGATGCCGTTTGCTGCTGACAAAATGACAACCGATCTCGTTTGCAAACACTCGGATATTCCCGTGCCCTGTGACGAAAACCTGGTATCCGAGACGCCCCTCTTTATAAGGAAATTCCACGGTCCGGACGCGGCTGATGATGCCAAAGCGCAGCAACAAATGCTGCAATTGGCTCGCCATCCTTTGGGATGCGGTGGCGTAATACATGCTACGCCCGCGAACATCGATGTGCCCATCCCCTTCCCACATGCGGCTGATCATCAAGCCAATCTGGCGATTGTTCAGCTCGAAGACGGGTGCCGGGATTTCCTTGGTGCGTGCATTCTTGCCAAGTAAGCCCAGATCACCAGCCCAGGTGAAGATCCCGGGTGCAAGGTGCTTGTCAGCGCGTGCGGCGTAAATAGAATATGTGCTCTTATGCGTTGCAATTGTGCAATGCACATTTTCAAACATATTAGCAGCTCGAACAAAATCATCGACCTGGTCAATATCCTGGCTATAGAAATAGACCGAATGCGGATGGCAGAGGTTCCCTTCTGCCAGCAAGTGGCCCAGGGCGATAACTTCGTGGTCCCGCCATTCGTTCTTCCCTTCCACTGGAATGATGCGGGAAACGGCAATAAAATCATCTGACTGTAATTCGCCCAGTTGCCGCCAGCCTTGATAAGTAAAGAACGGATGGTTGTCCGTTGCCTCGATCACATGCCCCAGGGCCGTGGTCAGGCGGAAAACAGGTTTGACCCCGTTATTCATGACGTGGGTGACCGGCTGATGCTTCAGCTTCAGCGAGGAGGTATCACACGACAACGTATCTGTGATCTGTGTCACCCCGCGATACAGGTCTTCCACCTTTACAAGACGCCCGGTAGCGGCATCCAGGATCTCAACATCACCCGGCAGACATTTATTGAAGCCATAACGTGCGAATTCCTCCCAATCGCTGTAAATGGCTTCGGCGGTCTCTTTGGGCATGCCGTTCTTTACGGCGCCGGCGACAAACTTTTTGCGGTGCTGCTCGATCTCTTCCTTTTTCTTCTTTGAGATGGCTTTACGCAGCTCATCCGATTCAGACGGAGTGTAGCTCGCCAGCTCGACGGCGGCGCGCATGAGCTGTTCCTGGTAGACTGGGATGCCGTAGGTATCCCGGAAGATCGGCTCGAGGGCCGGATGCCGGTATTCCACTTCCGCTTCGCCGTGCATGCGGGCGATGTAATCGGGGATGAACGCCATCGGTCCCGGGCGATAGAGCGCCACCATGGCGATGATGTTATCCAGCGTCTTGGGCTTCATCTGCACCAGGTAGCGCGTCATCCCTGTGCCTTCCACCTGGAAGATGCCGGCGGTGTGACCGCTGCCCATGATCTCGAATGCCTTGGGGTCGTCGAGCGGGATGTTGTCCAGAGTGAACTTGACCCCGTGCCGTCGCTCGATCATGTCACAGGCTTTCGCCATGACGCTCAGCGTGATCAGCCCGAGGAAGTCCACCTTGAGCATGCCCAGCTTTTCCAGGATGCCCATCTCGAACTGGGTAACCGTCTTGATGGGGGTCTCTTCGGAGTTAGAGGTGGGCCGGTGCAGAGGCAGGTACTCCACGATCGGCTTGTCGGAGATCACCACACCGGCGGCATGGGTCCCGGCATTGCGGACGGTACCTTCCATCCTGGCAGCGGTATCGATCAGCTCGCGCAGATGCGGCTGCGAGTCATAGATCTCCTTGAACTCCTGCACCGCCATGGCGTCCTGCATCGTCGTTTGGCGGCCCGAAACGAAGGGGACGAGCTTCGCCACGCGGTCCACTTCCGGGAGAGGGATGTCATTGACGCGGGCGACGTCGCGCAGGGCCGCCTTGGTCCCCATGGTGCCGAAGGTGATGATCTGGGCGACCTTGTCGCTCCCGTATTTGCGCACACAGTAGTCGAGCATCTCGGCACGGCGGTCGTCGCGGAAGTCCAGGTCGATATCGGGCATGGAGATGCGGCTCGGGTTCAGGAAGCGCTCGAACAGTAGATTATGGTGCAGCGGATCGACCAGCGCGATCTCCAGCACATACGCCACGATCGAGCCGGCTGCAGAGCCGCGGGCGTTGTACCAGATGTTGTTCTCGCGGGCATAGCGACACAGGTCCCAGACGATCAGGAAGTAGGCGTCGAAGCCCATCTTGTTGATGACGCCCAACTCGTAATCCAGCCGTTCCCGCACTCTCTGGCCGGAGACGCGCTCGCCGTAGCGCTTGCGCGCGCCCTCTTCGCATAAATGCCGCAAATACGTCTCTGCCGTGAATCCTGCGGGGACGGGAAATTTTGGCAGGTGATAGCCTTTTTGATCCAGGTTGACGTTACAACGCTCGGCGATGAGCAGCGTGTTGCTCAAGGCTTCTGGCACTTCGACAAAGAGCCGGCTCATTTCTTCTGGCGTGCGCAGGTAATACGAGTCGTCCGTCATGCGCATACGCTCGGGATCGCTGAGCAGGGTGTTCGTCTGGATCGCCAGCAGGATATCCTGCAAGCGCGAGTCACTCTGGTTGATGTAATGCACATCGTTGGTGGCGACATAATGGGCTGAATAACGCGCCCCCAACTCCACCAGGCTGCGATTGAGATCGGTGATTTCCTTGATGTTGTGGTGCTGCAGCTCGACAAAGAACCGGTCCGGGCCAAAGACATCGTAGTACCAGTTCATGCGCCGGACCGCTTCCTCGGGATTGTCATTCAGCAGCGCCCGCGGGATCTCCGCCGACATACAGCCCGAGGTGCAGATGATGCCTTCGGAATGCGCCGCCAGGAAGTCATGATCGATACGGGGATAGTAATAGAAACCGTCGAGCTGTGCCGCCGACGAGATCTTGAGCAGATTCTTGTAGCCGGTCTCATTTTCCGCCAGCAAGAGCAGATGATAGGAGGAACGGTCCAGCTTGGGATCGCGATCGGCCATGCCGCGCGCCGCCATGTAGGCTTCCACGCCGATGATTGGCTTAACGCCCTCTTTTTGCGCCGCATGGAAAAAATCGATCACCCCGAACATGGTGCCGTGGTCGGTGATCGCCACGGCCGGCATCTCGAGCTCCTTCACGCGCTTGATAAGCTTCTTAATGTTCGAGAAGCCATCGAGCATGGAATATTCCGTATGGACGTGGAGGTGGGCAAAGGACATGTTGGTTTTTCGCTGGGGAAGTACACAGTCGGGATGCTGGATGGATAAACGATCGAACCGTTCGCGATTATAGCACGCATGTTCAAAGATCTATCGGACGATTGGCTTAAAATTTCGTTGCTATCCGACAACAAGTGCTCGGAATAAAACAAAAACACCCGCGTGGGGTGTTAGACTTGTGAGCGCGCAGAGATTCGAACTCTGAACCAATGGCTTAAAAGAAAGCTTAGGATGAGATTTTTTGTTTTACTCTGAGTCCAACCTGTATTTATTGTCTTTTCTGTCCTTTTTTTCCTATATTTTGGCGGTTTTTTAGGCTCTAAATTACATCCTGTCCAATCTGTCCGACACATGCTAACGTATTTGGCATACTTTTGGCATACTAATCAGATCCTACAACCTCCTCTAAAGCGTTAGCAGCAATGCCCCTCATAGACTTAATAACGTGTGAGTACGTGTTGAGGGT
>DAITPI010000428.1:0-4118 GCA_036833655.1 Anaerolineales bacterium
TCCTGGACAACTGCGAGCATCTGGTGGAGGAGAGTGCGTCGATTGCCGATCAGCTCCTGCATGCGTGTCCCCGGCTCAAGATCGTGGCTTCGAGCCGCGAGGCGCTGGGCATCGCGGGTGAGACGGTGTACCGCGTTCCCTCGCTGTCGCTGCCCGACTCCTCATCGCGGTCCCTGATGGAGTTCGAAGCGACGCGACTATTTGTGGACCGCGCCGCGCGCGCCGAGCCGCGTTTCCGCCTGACAGACCACAACGCCTCTTCCATCGCCCAGATCTGCGCCCGGCTGGACGGCATCCCTCTGGCGATCGAGCTGGCAGCCGCGCGCGTCAAGCTGTTTACGCCCGAACAGATCGCGCAGCGTCTCGACGATCGTTTCAAGCTGCTGACCGGTGGCAGCCGGACGGCACTGCCCCGCCAGCAAACCTTGCGCGCCCTCATCGATTGGAGCTATCACTCGCTCAACGATACAGAGCAACGCGCCCTGCGCCGGCTGGCAGTCTTTTCGGGTGGCTGGACATTTGAAGCCGCGGAAGCCGTGATCGGGGAGTCGGATGCGCTCGACGGCCTGCTGGGGTTGGTGAACAAATCCCTGGTCAACGTCGAGGAGCAGGAGGACAAGTCCCGTTATCGCTTCCTGGAGACGATTCGCCAGTATGCGATGGAGAAGCTGCTCGAATCCGGAGAGGCGGCCAGTGTGCGCGACCGGCACCTGGACTACTACCTGCGAAGCCTGGAACAGGCAACACGTGGCTTTGAGGTGATCTTCGGCCAGGAGGACACCCGGTGGCTGGACCACATGGAGCTCGAGCACGATAATCTCCGCGCGGCCCTCGACTGGGCTACCTCAAACGATATCGAAAAGGCGTTGAAGCTCGCCTCCTATGCCGGAAGCTTCTGGGTGGTACGCGATTACAACCATGAGGCGCGCGCATGGTGCCGGAGCATCCTGGAACGCAGCGAGGCTTTGAGCGGCCTGGAGGCAGATCGAGCAAAGGTATTCGGGGTTCTGGGATGGAACTCGATCGCGATCGGCGATCACAAAACGGGGCGCGAGGCAGCCGAAGCGGGAGTCGCTCTGGCGAGCCGCATCGGCGATTGGGATACGCTGGGGCGGCTCCAGGCGTTGATTGGACTGGCTTGCACCTTCCTGGGAGATTTTCCGGCCGCGGAAGCAGCCATCGTCCCGGCAGAAGCGCTGGCGCGGGAGCAAGGCTCTGCTACCGATCTTACCCTGATGCTGACCACGCGCGCGCAGATGATCTTTTTCGCTACGGGAGACCTCGACAAAGCCAGAACCTATCTTGAAGAGGCGCTGGCGCTGCGCGCAAAGACGCGGCTGCACTGGGCGACGACAATGTCCATTTTCGGGATGGCGCGTTTGGCGGGGGCGATGGGAGACCTGGATACGGCGCGAGCCAAATTTCTGGAGAGCGCCGAGTTCGCGAAAAAGGTCGGTAACAAACGATTGATGTATTCCTGCTACAGCGAGCTGGCTCATGTATTGCGCGAGAACGGCGCGCTCGATGAGCCACTCGAGCTCTATCGTGATCTCTTGCCTAAATGGCGAGACCTGGGCCATCGTGCCGCTGTCGCGCATGAGCTCGAATGCATCGCCTACATTCTGGCAAAGATGGGTCAGCCGCAGCGTGCTGTCTGCATCCTGAGCGCTGCGCACTCGTTGCGCACACTCATTGAATCCACTCCCACGGCTGGGGAGCAGAGCGAATATGCAAGCGAGCTTGCCGCCATCCGTGCGCAAATGAGCGACGCCGAGTTCGGCGTGGCATGGCAGGAGGGTCAATCATTGAGCATGGATGATGCAATTTCATTTGCGCTCGGGCAGAGTTGACCCGTATTTTCGTGGTAAGTGTTTAGACAGGGATCAAAAGGGCTGCCCGGGGTTCGACCCGGCAGCCCTTTCTGTTGTCTGAGCTATCCTCACTTATTCGAGGATCTGGAACGCATCCAGCGCTTTCTTGAAGTTTTCCAGAGCGTCGGGGCTATCGTAGTACGTCCCAAGCATGTAGACCTTGTCGTGCCCCAGGACGATCACACGGCGGTCTCTTGTATCCTGACTGCCTTCCCACACCCGGCTGTTTTCGATCACCACAGCATCCCGGCCGTTGACGGACGTGTTCTCGAGCCGCGCAAACGTCGAGTAGTCCGGGTTGCCATCGAGTGCGGTGGAGCCGCCGATCGCCAGGCTCCGAAGACCTTGCAGGGTCTCTGCAGCTACAAAATTATAGGCTTCTGCCTGCTCATTGGTGAAACCGTTCGGGACGACGGTTACGTAGAAGACCGGAAAACTGGGTCCCTCTGCGCCGCTCTGGCTAAAGACGCGGCTATACGGCGTCGTAGTGCTGAGCTCCCAGTTGGGGGCGTAGGCAAGCTGGTAGCCGAGCTCGGGCTCCGATAACACGATCCAACCTTCGGGTATTGACACAGAGGGGACTGCCGTCTCCTGCGCCTGCGTGGAGATCGGCGTCTCCGGTGCAGGGAGTGTGGCGGCCGCGCCGGGCGATGTCGCGACAGGCTCCGTTGGAGAGCTGCCCGCGGGAACCGTGCCGCAGCCACTGATTAACACTAGAACCATTAACATTCCTGCAGAGGCGTTCAAAAAACTCCTTTGGCTCATCTTTCTGTTCCTTTCCGGTAAGAGGTGATTCGACGACTGGACAGCAGCTTCTAGATGCCAGATTGTCACGTGCGCCTCCATTGCCTTTGCCTGGCGCGCGAGCAAACGAGGTGCGGTGGTGTCCATCGCGCACAAGGAAGACGTTCCCGGACAGAATTAGTTCCACAGCAGGCAAGGGACCGATGTCAGAGCGGTCTTAATTTTCCATTGTGGCAGATTGTTTCTCTCTGGGACGATTACAGGCACAGAAACGCTCCACCGCTCCCTCCTGTGCCCTGCCCGATATGCGGTAAAGCCGGACAACAGGCAAAGTACCGTCTTAACGCCGGGGACAAGGATTTTGACCTTTGTATAGTAATTAACTTGTTATATATTGGGCGCTAGTCTGTGCAAGAACTGTATCAGCCAAAGGCAATTTTGCCAATCGGCATTCGATGAGACAAGTTACGGGGAAATATCCGCTCAAAAGTGTATGGTTTCTTATCCACAGCATGTTTATATAATCCCCATCACAATTTTGTCTGCCCGCCGGAGCGTTGGCAGGCGATCAAGCGCGTAGTAACGAAGATCTGGTCTATGCGTAAAGTGCGTTATATCCAGCTTCACCCCGGATCGGCTCAAAATCTGGGTCCTGTTGCGACCACTCCGTCAAACCAGGATTTAATTTTAGCGCCTCCCGAAGCTCGTTAATAGCTGTTTCCTTATCTCCTAAAAGGGAAAAACTACAAGCATTATTGTAGCGGATTGTCCCCTGCCATTCGGGACCATCGTCCAGGCTGGTGAGCTGTCTGGTCATTTTCTGATACATTTCCGCTGCACGAGCGGGATGTCCTCTTTTTATCTGCCAATCGGCCAGGTGGACAACTGGATGGGTGTAAATGTTTCCGACGATTTCTCTCCATAAGGGTCTACCTTGCTCCCAGGGGTAGAAATCGTCGCGCTGCAGGTCATCTTCACTTATTAACGCTATTGCTTCTCCCATGCGCTGGAGACCGGTGTCGACAAGGATATCCACATTCTCCCAGGATTGATCCTTGTATCGAGAATACACTTCTTCATTGATTTGATCATCATCTAGCGGGGCCGGGGATTTTCCTGCCAGCACAGCCAGAACATCTTCAGCATGATGCATTCGCCAGTAGGCATTGTGCGCAATGCAATCCTTGGCTGTCCATCTAGCAAAGGTTCCATCTGCGTTCCGTTCCTCGTCCGACAAGGTAGCAATGAATTCTCTTTCAACCTGATGGCCCTTTTGGAGCAATTCGGTCAGCTCTCTTTTCATTGTTTGTTCCTTTCTTATACGGCTTGCATGCCACGGTAGAGGCAATCGTAGAATTCAGACTGTATAGATAAAGTTGTGAGGCACAATGGACGAGACTGATAATACCATACAATAGAACATTCGTTCAGATCGGATTACCACGTTTCCACGGAATATTCACCATGCTGGAGACTGACACAAATGAGCCGCTTCGGTCTCAA
>DAITPI010000429.1:0-4113 GCA_036833655.1 Anaerolineales bacterium
CCAGTTCGTGCGCGTCTCCAGCATCGCCATCATGACGATCCTGATCCCCTATTCCCTCAACCCTGCGCACTACGGCATCACCTTCCGTGGGCTGGGGCTCTCCGATAAATTTGCCTACGCCATGGACCTGACCATGCGCTTCATTCCGAGCTTCGCCCGGGATTTCCAGCTGACCATGGATGCCCAGCGCGCCCGCGGTTACGAGCTGGAAAAGATCAAGGGCGGTTTGATCGAGCAGGTGCGCAAGATGGGACCGATCTTTGTGCCGGTCACCATCCACGCCATCATTGGCAGCGAAGACATCATCGACGCCATGGACCTGCGCGCCTTCGGTGTGGGCCCGCGCACCTGGCTGGACGTGCTGAAACGCGACTTCAAGGACCGCCTGCTGATCTGGTTCGGCGTGGCGGTCCTGATCTCTTCCATTGTGATCTCGTTCTGGGGCTACGGGGACTTCTGGGTGCCCGAGGCGCTGATCCGCTGGGCAGGCGGCTGAACACAAAAGCTGGCTCCGTAGAAGCCAGCTTTTCATTTACTCGGGATTTCCGGGATAGAGCTCTCCAGCCTCGACCGGGATACTCAAGTGGTTCTCCCGGGGCGGGAAAGTACAGGTGGCGTACTCCGTGAAGGCGCACGGGGGGCTATACGCCTTGTTGAAATCGATGAAAACGTCATCGCCCTCATACGGGTCGGTGTAATGGTAGCGCCCGGAGGGATACGTACTGCGGTGGTTCGTCAGGTCCATGAATTGGACATAGAGGCGGCGGTCGGGCATCTCGCTCACAACCAGCTCGTGCCGTTTGCCCTGCAGCTCGAAGGCGATGAAGCCCTGCATCGGCTCGTCGAGGACGGCGCCGAGGACATCGGGCATCTTCACGATCTTTGGCGTTTCAAAGTGGGTGTAGGTCCCGGCGATGCGCAATTCGCTCCTCACCGGATACCACTGCCGGGGCGGGAAGAGCTGGCGTTCCGGGCGGGTACTGTCCCAGACGCGGATCCCCACTCCCTTTGAGCGACGCAGCACCACCATACGCATCTCGTTGAAGGTGACAAAGCTGGGCACATCCTCCTCGTCGGTGTCGAGAACAGCATTCTTCTTCGCTTCGCCGTTGACCTCGACCGGCAGGTCCGCTTCCACGGTCAGCGTGACGTTCTCACCGTCGAAGTCGAAGCTGCCAAGCTGACCGGGAGCGCGTGCGGGCAGGCGGATGTCGCTGGAAGGGTCGGAACCGATCAGGTTGGTGCCCCTGCGCAGCCAGAAGAGGCCCGCCAGAGCAAGCCAGCCATTTTCACGGCGCAGGTTGGTGTCCATCTCCTGGCGCCATTTCAGGATGGTCTGTTCGTATGCTTCGTTGTCCGTCATGTTGTGACTATCTCGTTCCTCGGTGGTTGCGTAGAGCCAGTGTTCTTCTGGCTCGTATCGAAACCACAGGTTTCATGAGATCTTTCGCTTGCAGGTTACCTGTTGGTCTCGATACGCCCGGAGCGAAATGCTCCGGGCACTCGACCAACGGGGGTACGAATCACCCTCGATAAATCTCCCCTGCCTCCACGCGGAACGGCAGGAAGTTCTGCTGCGGGGCAAAGATACAGGTCGCATACTCCGTGAACGCGCAGGGCGGGCTGTAGGAGAAATTGAAATCGACGATCACCTTCCCGTCGTTGACCGGTTCGGTGTAATGATAACGGCTGGGCGGGTAGGTCTCTTTACTGCTGGTCAGGTCTCGGAACTTGATGAACAGGCGCCCATCCGGTTGCTCGGTGGCATCGAGCCTGTACGTCTTGCCCTCATGCCTGAATGTAACATACCCGTCCAGGCGGTCGTCGACGATCTCGCCAAAGGTATCGTCCTGTTTCGAAAGCTTGGGCTCGGCATAGCGCGTATAGCGCGCCGAAAAACGGAACTGCTTGTTGACCGGGAACCACTTCAGGAGCGGCAGGGTAAAGCGGTTGCGTCGCTGGTTATCCCAGATGCGCATGGCAAAATGCCCGGCGTGCTCGTGCAACACCAGGCGCATTTCGTTCCAGGTGATATAGCTGGGCTTCGGCTCTCGATCGGAATGCAGGACGGTCTTTTGCACCAGCTTGTCGTTGACCAGGACGTGGACGCCCTCCGCCACCTGCAGGCGGGCGACCCTTCCCTTGAGCTCGACGATGCCGAGGAAGGTCGGCGCCCGCTCGGGCAGCACGACCTCGCACATCGGATTCGAGCCGATCAAATTCCGTCCCTGGTTCAGCCAGAACAACCCCGCCAGCGACAGCCACCCGTTCTCCTGGATGAGGTCGTCAAGCTTCTTGTTGCGCCATTTCAAAACCTGCTCTTCATATTCGTGGCTGGTCATGGATTTATTATAACCAAAAGAGCAGGTCGGACTGCCCGTCCGACCTACGATATCTTTACAATGTAGAGAGCTCAGCGCCGGCCGGGTCTCCGGCTTTGTGAAGCAACTTGATTCAGCGGCTGGACAAACTTAACTTATCCTTGCGCTCCCGCCGGGTCGCAGACCCGGCAGTGTACCACTACCGATCAATGGCCTCAGGTGCCGTGTCACGCTGCTCCCTTTGCCTTCACCCGGGAGTGCTGCGCAAAAGCGCACCTTAAGCTTCTGGTGACCTACTCTTCGAGGGTGCTGACGTCGCCCTCGGGCAGACCCTGGGCGCGGGCTTTAAGCACGCGGCGCATGATCTTGCCGGAACGCGTCTTGGGCAGCTTGTCCAGGAACTTGACATCTTCCGGACGCGCAATGGGTCCCATGTGCGTTGCCACGTGCTGGCGCAGCTCTTCGGCGAGATCCGCTGATGGAGCGAAGCCAGCGCGCAGCAGCACGAAGGCGTGGATGCCCTGTCCCTTGACCTCGTGCGGCAGCCCGATTGCTGCGGCTTCTGCCACCGCCGGGTGGCTCACCAGCGCCGATTCGACTTCCGCTGTGCCCAGCCGGTGACCGCTGACCTTGATCACGTCGTCCACGCGCCCGATGATCCAGTAATAGCCGTTCGCGTCGCGCTTGGCGGAGTCGCCGGTGGTGTACATGCCCGGGTTCTTAGACCAGTACTGGCTCACGTAGCGGTCCGGGTCGCCGTAGATGGTGCGGAGCATGGCGGGCCACGGATGCTTCAGGACCAGATAGCCCTCCGTCCCATCCGAGACCGGGTTCCCGTGTTCGTCCACGATGTCGGCCTCCTGCCCGAAGAACGGACGCGTGCCGGATCCCGGTTTGAGCGGCACCACCGGGGTAGGCGTGATCATGAACATGCCGGTCTCAGTCTGCCACCAGGTATCCATGATCGGGCACTTCTCTTTGCCGATGACCCGGTAGTACCACTTCCAGGCTTCGGGGTTGATCGGCTCGCCGACCGAGCCCAGCAGCCGCAAGGAAGAGAGATCGTGCTTGTTGGGCCAGGCTTCCCCGAAGCGCATCAGCCCGCGGATGGCGGTTGGCGCGGTGTACAGGATCGTGATCCCGTAGCGCTCCACGCACTGCCACCAGCGGTTAGGGTACGGGAACATCGGTCCGCCTTCGAACATGAACGATGTGGCGCCGTTGAGGAGCGGACCATAGACGATATAGGAGTGACCCGTCACCCAGCCAGGGTCGGCGGCGCACCACCAGCGGTCTTCATCCTTGATGTCGAAGACATACTTGAGCGTCGTATAGGTGCCCACCATGTAGCCTCCGTGAGTGTGCAGGATGGCTTTCGGCTTGCCGGTGGAGCCCGACGTGTAGAGGATATAGAGCGGGTCTTCGGCGTCCATCACCTCGGTGGGACATTTGCCGTTGGCGATCGGCAGCGCGAGCATGTCGTGATACCAGTGGTCGCGGCCCGCTTCCATGGGAACGTCGTGACCGATGCGCTTGACGACGATCACGTTCTCGACAGAGGGACAGTGCTTCAGCGCCTCGTCCACCGTGCGCTTGAGCTCGACCACCTTGCCGTTGTTGTAGCTGCCGTCCATTGTAATGACCAGCTTGGACTGGCTGTCGTCGATGCGACCCTGGAGCGAGTCCACCGAGAAGCCGCCGAACACCACCGAATGGATCGCGCCGATCTTGGCGCAGGCCAGCATGGCGATGACGATCTCGGGGATGCGCGGCATGTAGATGGTGACGCGGT
>DAITPI010000430.1:0-4107 GCA_036833655.1 Anaerolineales bacterium
CCGGTGCTGGTCTGCCCGGCGTGGTTCTTCTCGCTGGCACAGCCGATTGCCATTCGCGACGTGCTGGCGTACCTGATCGAGGCGCTGAAGGTGCCCGAGAGCACTGGCGGGATGTTCGAGATTGGCGGCCCCACGCGGCTCACCTATGCCGACATGCTGCTCGGCTATGCCAAAGAGCGCGGGCTGAAGCGCATCCTCATCCGCACGCCGTTCTATGCGCCGCGTCTCTCCGCGTACTGGGTGCACATGGTCACGCCGATCCACTGGCGCGTGGTGTTGCCATTGATCGAAGGGCTGCGCGCCCGGCTGATCGTCCGGGATGAAGCGGCAAAGAAGCTGTTCCCCCAGATCAAGCCGCTCGACTTTCAGACCGCGGTCCATCTGGCGCTGGGTCGCATCCAGCGCGATCATGTGGAGACGAGCTGGTCGGACGCGCTTGTGACCGTGGCGGGCGACGTCAAGCCCTATCAGTGGAAAACGGAAGAGGGGATGTTTGTCGAGACCCGCCAGAAGCTGCTCGATCTCTCTCCCGAAGCTGTGTTCCGCTCGTATGCAGGCATCGGCGGGGAGCGCGGCTGGCTCTACATGGACTGGGCCTGGAGCATCCGCGGCTGGCTCGACAAAGCCGTCGGCGGCGTGGGCTTGCGACGCGGGCGCAGGCATCCGGATGAAATCTGGGCGGGCGAGTCGCTGGACTTCTGGCGCGTCGAAGACGTGGAGAAGGACAGCCTGCTCCTTCTGCGTGCCGAGATGAAGCTGCCCGGCAAAGCCTGGCTGCAGTTCGAGTCGCAGCCGCAGGATGGCAAAACATTGCTGACCGTTACCGCTTACTTTGCGCCCTACGGGTTGTTTGGTTTCCTTTACTGGTATGCGATGTGGCCCTTCCACAAATTTATCTTCGATGGACTGGCAAATAGAGTTGCGAGCCGTGCGCGAGTCCTTGCCCATAGTTATTAAGCGTCTTTCGTCTCTCTTCCTTTCCGCAGCGAGGGAGGATAGAAGAAAGAGGAAAGAGATCGGTTGAAGCCTCTCGTCCTTGTCACTGGCGCCACCGGGTACATTGCCAGCCGCCTGATCCCGCGGCTGCTGGAGGCAGGCTACCGCGTCCGTTGCCTTGCCCGGAATCCGGTCCGGCTGCGCGGGCGTAGCTGGTCCCAGCGGGTGGAAGTTGTCCGGGGCGATGTGACAATTCCATCCACGCTTCACGGGGCGCTGGAGGAGGTGCATACCGCCTATTACCTGATCCACAATATGACCCACGGGCATGGATACACCGAGCTCGAATTGGAAAGCGCCCGCGCCTTTGCCGCTGCCGCAGCCCAGGCGGGCGTGGAGCATATCATATACCTGGGCGGGCTGGCGGACCCGGAGCAGCATATCGCGCCGCATATGCGCTCGCGCATCGAAACCGGACGCGTCCTGCGCGAGGGCCGCGTGCCGGTGACCGAATTCCGCGCCGGGGTGATCGCCGGCTCCGGCAGCATCTCCTTCGAGATGATCCGTTTTATGACCGAGCTGTTCCCGGTTGTGCCGGGACCCCTGTGGATGCGAAATAAATCCCAGCCGATCGCGATGCAGAACGTGATCGATTACCTGGTGGCGGCGCTGACGAATCCAAACGGGCGCGACGGCGTCTATGAAATTGGCGGTCCGGACATAACCACGTACGGCGACCTGATGCTGCGATATGCGCGCCTGCGCGGGCTCACGCGCACCATGCTCTTGCTCCCCGGCATCCCACTCTGGTTCATGGCGTTTGGCGTTGGGCTGATGACGCCTGTCCCGTACCCGATCGCCTACGCCCTGATCGGGGGCTTGTCCGCCGACAGCATCGTCAAACATCCCGAGGCCTTAGAGGTGTTTCCCGAGGTGAAGCTGGTCGACTTTAATTCGGCGGCAAGGGATGCCCTCGAAAAAACACATCCGGCGCACATCGAGCGCGTCTGGGACGATGGCAAGCCGGCCGTGAAGTCCATCAAGCACGAGGGCTGCTTTATCCATCACCGTGAGTTAACGGCTGCGGTCGAGTGGCGGCCGGTTCTCCGTGCCCTGCTGGAACTTGGCAAGCAACGGAATTGGGTCATGGAAACGGATGAGAAGAGCGGCCGTGTCCTCGCGTGTGTGCCGCATCAAATCGCTGGCAAGAAGTGGATCGAATGGCGCGTCGTAGGTCACGCTTCCCGCGTGACAGTATCACAGACCACGTTTTTCTGCCCGGGCGGTCTACCGGGGTTCCTGTACTGGTATCTTCTCTATCCACTCCATGGATTAAGCTTTAGCGGCTTGATCAAGAGGATCTTACGAGAAAGCAAAACGCAATGGGTATGACGTTTGCCACGCCTGGAGCGAAAGCCTTGCATGTTATGACGACATAAATGTCGCCGCACGGAAACGTCGATGAAGCGCATTCTTAGCATCTTCTTTATCTTCATTGCAGCCGCAGTTGTTATGCTGGCGATTGCACTTTACGTTCCCAGCGTCTTGCCCACAAATTCCGATTTCAGCGCCCTTTATTACACGGACCTGGCGCTGGTGAACCGCGTGCCGATCTATGACCTGCCACGCGTGGAAGCGCTGGCGCAAACGAGCTCCGGCATTTCTGCAGAGCACTTCTTCCTGGCGCGGTTCCCGTACCCGCCATGGTACGCGTTGAGCACGTTCTATCTCGGACTGCTGCCGCCCCAGGCTGCCGCGACCCTGTGGTTCGAGATCAATCTGCTCATGCTGTTCCTGTCCGTCTGGTTGCTCACGGATGGATGGTCGGGGCGCCTGCGGTTGATTGCCTTTCCCCTGGCACTATTCTTCTTGCCCGTGGCGGGAGCGCTCTCCGTCGGTCAATACAGCTTCCCCGTCTTGCTTGGCACATCGTTACTGATCTATTCGCTGCGAAAAGGGAATGCCTCCCTGGCAGCCCTCGGCGTAGTCTTGCTCACGTTCAAGCCTCATCTCGGCGCGTTGATCCTGGCCTCGGCGCTCGGGTGGTTGGTGTATCGCAGGGGGGATTTCGAGCAGCGAGTCCTTCGCCTGGTTCTCAGCGCCGCGGCGCTGCTGTTCATCCTTGGCTCGCTTGCAGACCCTGCCTGGGTCGCCAGTTATCCGCGGATGCTGCTCAATTACCAGAACGAGGGCAACGTCAGCGCCTGCTCGGAATGCGCCAGCCTGCCGGTCTGGCTCTCGAGATGGCTCTTCGATGGCTCGCTTGCCCTGGCGGCAAGGATCGCCGTCCTGCTGCTCATCCTCCTGGCGGCAGTGGCTTTCATGAACCGCCGCGCTCTATTGGAGTCACCGACGCTGCTGCTTACATCTGCGGTGCTGGTCACGCTGCTGGTCAGCCCGTATCTCTATAACTACGATTTTCTGTTGTTGCTGGTCCCATTTGTCGTTCTCGTTCGCAGAGCTGAACCCGTTCGAATCGTCATTGTATTTCTTTGTTATCTCATTCCCACATTCGCTTTGTTGGTATGGGGGCGCCTCGGGAACATTGCCTTGCTTCCTGTGACGATGGTCCTGGCTGCGCTGGTCCTGCTGGATTTCAGCAAACCCGTTATTGACGTTCCCGTGCTCGAGGCATAAAATACAAGACAACGAAATAGACCAGTCAGCGGCGAAGCTGGTGGAATTCCAGCACTGTCGCGCAACTGTGAATTCGAGGTCCGATCTTCGAATAAGAGATATTCGATCATCGGCTCGATGAAGTCAGGTCGCCCGCACTGGTCGGTTCTACCACACTCTCGCGGAAGGAGGTGGAGGACGGCTCCCTCGGACTGCCTCTCCAACCTCCCCAGCACCCGCTGGGGATTTCGATTCTTGTAAAACGAAAAACCTGACAGGTTTCCAATCGGGAATTCTGCCAACACAAAATTGTTCGAGAAAACCTGTCAGGTTTCAACAAACTGGAGATCACTGTGTTACGAAAAATTTCGCTACTCATTTTGCTCATTACGCTGTTGGCGGCCTGCGCGCCACAGGCTACAGCAACCCCTGCGGCGCCTGCAACAGAAGCCCCTGCCACCGTCGCGCCGGGGGATCTGACCGCCCCGCCGCGTACGTTTACCGATGGGCTCAATCGCCAGGTAACCCTGCCGGGCGGTGTGGCAACTCGGATTG
>DAITPI010000431.1:0-4099 GCA_036833655.1 Anaerolineales bacterium
ACGACCAAATCACGAAAGCCAGTATCATGAAAATCCTAACTGTATTGGGCACGCGGCCTGAAATCATCCGGCTGAGTCGGATTATTGAAAAGCTAGACTCTACCTGCGAGCATATTGTCGTCCATACCGGGCAGAATTACGATCCCAACCTTAACGATGTCTTTTTTAGTGAGATGCAGATCCGGCAGCCGGATATGTTTCTGGGTGCCAGGGGATCGTTTGGAGAAGTTGTAGGGACGATCCTGATGCGCTGCGAGCAGATTATGCGCGCCGAGAGACCCGATAAGTTCCTGGTGCTGGGTGATACCAACAGTGCGCTGGCCGCTTTTATTGCCAAGCGCCTGGCGATCCCGGTCTATCACATGGAGGCAGGGAACCGCTGCTATGACGACCGCGTCCCGGAGGAAGTCAACCGCCGCGTGATCGACCACAGCAGCGATGTACTGATGCCTTATACAGAGCGAAGCCGCCAGAATCTCCTGCGTGAGGGAATCCCGGGCGAGAGCGTGTATGTAACCGGAAACCCCATCCTGGAAGTGATCAACCATTACGATGCAGCCATTCGATCCTCTGACGTTCACAAGCGCTTAGGGGTCGAGCCTCAGCAATACTTCTTGGTCACTCTTCACCGCGCTGAAAACGTAGATGTCGACGAGCGGCTGCATGAGTTTGTGCTTGCCCTGGAGCAGATCGAGCAGAATTATCAGATGCCGGTCGTGGTCAGCACCCATCCGCATACGCGCAATAAAATGCAAGAGTTTGGCGTGGATGTCCAGAGCCAGCGGATCCGCTTTATGGAGCCGTTCGGCTTCTTCGATTTTGTGCACCTGGAGCGCAATGCCTTCTGTGTCCTTTCGGATAGCGGCACCGTTCAGGAGGAGTGTGCTGTTTTCAAGGTTCCGAATGTGACGCTACGCGATGTGACCGAGCGGCCTGAGACGATCGAATGCGGGAGCAATATTTTGTCTGGCGCCAGCACCGAAAGTATCCGCCGCTGTGTGCATCTGGTCACCGGTCGCCGGAGTCAATGGCGTGTTCCTCCCGAGTATCTCGTGGAAAATGTCAGCGATACCGTTGTTAAGATTCTGCATGGATATCTATGGTCGTAGATGGTTTGCCTCTGGTTTCCATAATCACGCCGGTCTACAATGGGTCGGAATATTTGGAGGAGTTGATCCAGAGCGTGCGAAGCCAGGATTATCCCAATATTGAGCATCTCATTATTGATGATGGTTCGAAGGATGATGGAGCGACCATCTCTATTCTGCACAGATACCCTCACGTGCGCTGGTGGAGTCAGCCCAACAAGGGCCAGTATGCGACGATGAATGACGGGCTGGCAGCGGCACGCGGCGAGATCATTTGCTTTGTCAGCGCCGATGACGTGGTATCACCGAATGCCGTGCGCCTGGCTGTCCAGTACCTGCTTGAACGTCCATCCATGGATGGAGTGTTTGGAATCACTCATTACATGGATCAAGATGGGAACTACCAACTCTATCCGATCCCATTTCGCCTGGCACCAATTCGTTTCTATCCGTACTTTGCGCACATTTCTCATTGTTCCCTGTATATAAGAAAGACCCCTGTTCTGGCATACGGGCTTTCCTTCAATCCCTCATTGCACCTCGTGGGCGATTATGACTGGATCATACGTATTGATAAAGCCGGACTTCGGGTAGGGGTGATCTACGAGGAACTGGCAAGGGTTAGGATTCATGCTCGTCAAGCCTCACAGCTCTACCAGGACGACAGCGCTATGGAAGCACAAACAGTCCGAAACGCTTACCGCATCAACGGGCTTGCTTACCTGGTATTTTCAACGATCAACCTGTTCCTGGTCAGGATAGGGAAAATCGCCTCGATGATAAAGACGCTCGGGCTAAGGGGCACGATGCTTCACCTCATCAAGAGAACGAGCTAGACGGCAGATGAACCAGTGCCTGTATCGTCTCAGAGGTTCGAAGCAGCTGAGCGAATTTGATACGCGTCTGTTTGGAGAGAAATCTTGATCCTGCTTCTCTTCACGTCTTCCTATCCCTATGATTATGCGGTTGAACACACTTTTATTCAACCAGAGATTCATCATCTGCTGGAGAAGTTCAGCCGGATCGTTGTAGTTCCGAGAATTGCCAAAGGAGACATGCTCTCGCTTGCGCCCGGAGTAGAGGCTAACGACGACTATGCAGGCTTTCTTCAGCGCAGCTCTCGCCCGCGCGAGATCCTCAGGATGGCATTCTCCACAGGGCGTTTTGTTCAAGAGATACGCACGCGTCCGGGAGTTTTGCTTAATCCCGCAAAATTACTGAAGCTGATTCTATTTTCGGGGCGAGCAGAAGCCACCCGGCGGTGGGCAACGAATTTCATTAAGACAAAGCGTTTGGATGCAGAGAAATGTATCCTTTACAGCTACTGGTTCGATCATGCTGCCACCGGCCTTATCAGGGCTAAGAACGATTTCCCGGGACTAAAGGTCATTTCCCGAGCCCATGGATATGACATCTACGAGGAATACTACTATCCCTACTATTGGCCTTACCGGCGTGAGACGCTCGAAGCGTTAGACGCACTGTTTTTTGCCTCGGAAGCCGGGAAGAACTATTTTCTTGATCGATTTCCCGAGTTCAGGTCCAAGTATGAGACATCTCATCTCGGCACGCGGGATCCGGGCCATTTATCGGAGCCATCTACGGACAACATTTTTCGAATCGTCTCCTGCGCCCACATTGTTCTGGTGAAACGGCTGGACCTGCTATTAGAAGGGATTGCCTCTGCAGCCCGCCTGCGGCCCGAGCAGAGGTTTGAATGGACCCATATTGGGGATGGCGCAGACAGGAGATCATTGGAAAGAAAAATGATCCGAAGCTTTCCGCCCAATGCGCGGGGCAAGTTTTTGGGCAATGTGCCAAATGCCGAGATCATGCAACACTACAAAGATCGGCCTGTGGATGTGTTTGTCAATGTCAGCAGCACAGAAGGCGGCGCACCCGTGTCTATCCAGGAGGCGATCAGTTGCGGGATTCCTGTGGTCGCCACCTCCGTGGGAGGCAACCCGGAAGTGGTGTCTGAAAAGAATGGTTTCCTCCTCAGTCCGGATCCGATGCCGGAAGAGGTCGCGGCGGCGTTGCTGAAGATCTGGGACAATCCTGAGCTGGCTGCCCGGATGAGAATCGAGAGCCGGCGCCTGTGGGAGAGGAGTTATAATGCCGAGGTTAATTTCCGCGCGTTTGCGGAACGATTGAAAGCGATAGGAGAACGTTAGCAGGATGTGTGGCATTGTCGGGCTCTGGAATCTGGACGGCCAGCCTGTCTCCCAGCATATGCTGGAGTGTTTTACGGACAGCCTGGCACACCGCGGACCGGATGGCAACGGGTTCTATGTTGATTCCCGGGCGAATTTGGGGCTGGGGCACCGCCGGTTGGCGATCATTGATACATCCGAAGGCGGGCGCCAGCCGATGTCGTTTGGCGGGGGGCGTTACTGGATCTCCTATAACGGTGAGATGTACAACTTTCTCGAGCTGCGGGCGGAGCTGGCGCAGCTCGGCTACCAGTTCCGGACCGAGTCGGATACCGAGGTGATCCTGGCAGCCTATCACCGCTGGGGTGAGGATTGCCAGCTGCGGTTCAATGGCATGTGGGCATTTGCGATCTGGGATAGGGAGGAGCAGAGACTCTTCATTTCCCGCGATCGCTTCGGTGTGAAGCCACTGATTTATTATTTTGACCAAAAGCGCTTTGCTTTCGCCTCCGAGATGAAGGCGTTCCTGGCGCTGGACTGGTTCGAGCCTGAGTTCGATCCGGCGATGGTGGCGGCGGCCCTGTCCAACGAGCGGTTGATCGAGGGGGATGAGCGCTGTCTCTTGCGCGGCCTGCAGCACCTCTTCGGCGGGCACTGCCTGACTCTGCGAGCAGGTGAAGCACCAAAGATCCGGCGTTGGTGGAATACGCTCGACCATCTGGAAGCGGTCCCACAAACATACGAAGATCAAGTGGCGCGTTTCCGGGATCTCTTTTTGGATGCCTGTCGCATCCGTATGCGCAGTGACGTCCCGATCGGGACCGCCCTCAGCGGTGGCCTCGATTCGAGCTCGATCCT
>DAITPI010000432.1:0-1975 GCA_036833655.1 Anaerolineales bacterium
GCATCCCGGTGTGCGTGTGCTTTCGTTCACCGGTTCAACCGCCACCGGCCGCGCTATTGCCGAAGCTGCAGGTCGGCTCAACAAAAAGTTATCACTGGAGATGGGCGGCAAGAACGCCATCATTGTTCTCGAGGATGCAAACACAGAGCTGGTCACCGATGCCACGCTTTGGGCTGCGTTCGGGACCAGCGGTCAGCGCTGCACCGCCGCGAGCCGGTTGATCGTGCAAAAAGGGATTGCGAACAGAGTCACAGAGGCCCTGGTTGAAAGAACAAAGACTCTGAGACTTGGCAATGGCCTTGAAGATACAGTCCAGATCGGCCCGGTCATTAATAAAACGGCATTGAACCGAATCCACAATTACGTACAGATCGGGCAGAAAGAGGGCGCGCGGGCGCTGGTCGGCGCATCGGTGGCAGATATAAACGGGAAAGGATTCTTCTATAGCCCTACTCTATTTGACGGAGTCAAGCCCGGGTCCACGCTTGAAGCGGAAGAGATCTTTGGTCCCGTGCTCTCGATTATCGAAGTCGAATCGCTCGAGGAAGCCATTGAAGTCAACAATCGCTCACAGTATGGATTATCGACATCCATCTTTACACAGGATGTGAACCGCGCGTTCACTGCCATGCGCGATATCTTCAGCGGCCTGGTTTACATCAATCACGGCACGACCGGTGCAGAGATCCAGTTCCCGTTTGGCGGCGTGCGCGGCACCGGCAACGGACATCGCGAAGCAGGGCAGGCCGCCCTGGAAGTGTTCACCGAATGGAAATCCATTTATGTAGATTACTCAGGCAGATTGCAGCGCGCCCAGATTGATAACCGGGAAGAATAGCCGCGCTGGTCTCGATACGTGGCGCCACGGCGCCACTACTCGACCAGCGATGAAACATAAAATGAACTTAACCTGGGAATCCACCTACGCCATTGCTCTGGAGTTACGCAGGCAGCATCCCGAGACAAACATCGAAGATGTAACCCTGGGTCAGATCTACAGTTGGACCCTGCAACTACCGGAATTTGAGGATGACCCGTCGCTTGCAAACGACGACATCCTTTACGCAATCTATCAAGACTGGTTCGAGGAGAACATCCATGGATAATGAAAAACTTAGTTTGCCTGGATATGCAATACCCGAGGATATCCAGAATGCGGTGGCAGTCACCACACTTGACCGCTTGTACAACTGGGGCCGGCGTTCCTCCGTGTGGCCGCTCATGTTCGGTCTGGCGTGCTGCGCCATCGAAATGATCGTGGCGCAGACGGCTCGTTACGATATGGCTCGCTTCGGCATGGAAGTCATGCGCCCCACGCCACGCCAGGCGGATCTTATGCTTGTCTCTGGCACGGTTACCAAGAAAATGGTTCCCGCCGTCATTCGCCTCTACAACCAAATGCCTGAGCCGAAATACGTTGTAGCCATGGGTGCATGTGCCTCAAGTGGAGGTCCGTTCAAGGAGGGATATAACGTGGTCGCGGGGATCGACAAATTCCTGCCCGTGGACGTGTATATCCCCGGCTGCCCTCCAACGCCGCAGGCGCTGATCGCGGGCATGATCAAACTGCAGGAAAAGATCGACAAGGAATCGCTTAAGAGAGTTCGCTGGTATCGAAAAGGTGCAGACAGCGTGGAAGTGCCTGTGCCAATCCTTGGCCCCGATTTAATCGACCCGCGCCGCAATGAAGAGATCCGAGCCGCCGCGGCCGCGAAGGAAGGATAACCCGATGACTACACCGATTTCCCCTGCGGCGGCTTCGCAAGCCTCGACTGTTGACCTGGCCGCGCGCTTCCCAAGCGTTGTCTCCGCCGAGACCCGTCCCGGTTACAAGGGCTGGATTGTCCCCAAAGAGAATCTCCTCCAGGTGGCGACCATACTTCGCGACGAACTTGGCTATGACTTGCTGGCCAGCGTTACCGCCGTAGATTACCTTCCCGAAAACAAGATGGAGGTTGTCTATCAAGCGCAGCCG
>DAITPI010000432.1:1985-4099 GCA_036833655.1 Anaerolineales bacterium
AGGACGACCGGCGGGCCCGGCCTGGTATTCCGTGTCCAGGTGCCACGCGTAGACCCGATTGAAGTCCCATCCCTGATTGAGGTGTGGCCCGGCGTTGACTTTCAGGAACGCGAGGCCTGGGATCTGTATGGAATTCGATTTACCGGTCATCCTGACCTGCGCCGCATCCTGATGTGGGAAGGCTATGAGGGCCATCCCCTTCGCAAGGATTGGAAAGAACCGTTTTATGAGGAAGAGACGAAGCCTTTCAAGAGCCGCTGGCCGGATGGTAAATTCTTCCTGGCAGAAGAAAAGAATCCTTTTCATGATAATCTGAATTTCCCAGAGAATTTCGATCCCGAAAAGTGGCTCCCGGAAGGTGAGGCGTTGCTCTATGGTTCGCTGGCGCGCTACACCGTGAAAACTGAAGAGGGCTTGAACACGGACCACATTGTGCTCAATTTGGGGCCGCAACATCCTTCCACGCACGGTGTCTTCCGCGCCGCGATTAAGTTGGATGGAGAGACCATCGTTGGACTAAAACCTGTGGTCGGTTATCTTCATCGTAACCACGACAAGATCGGTGAGCGTAACACATTCCTGCTCAACATGCCCTTCACCGACCGCCTTGATTACTTCAACTCGATGGCCAATAACTTCGGCTACGCGATCGCCGTCGAAAAGTTGATGAATATCCCTGTCGCCGAGCGAGCAGATTACATTCGGGTCATCATGGCCGAACTCACCCGTGTTCAAAACCATCTTATCTTCATTGGCAACCTGCTCAACGACCTGGGCGCCATGTACACTCCGGCGTTGTATGCCTTTGAAGAGCGTGAGCTCATTCTCGATATCTTCGAGGCGGTTTCCGGGGCGCGGATGATGTGCAATTACTTCCGCTTCGGGGGGGTGGTGCGCGATGTGCCTGATGATGTTATGCAGAAAATCAAGGATCTGGTCCTCGAGCGCCTGCCTGCCAGGACCGATGAAATGGATCGCTTCCTGACCGAGAATGAAGTATTGGTTTCGCGCTTGCAGGGCGTCCACGTTATTGACGGAGAAACGGCCATCAAATATTCGGTGACAGGCCCAGTCTTGCGCGCCGCGGGCGTGCCGTACGACCTGCGCCGTGCTGACCCCTATAGCATCTATGACCGCTTTGAGTTTGATGTGGCCACGCGCCCGAACGGAGACCTGTACGATAACTATCTGATCCGCCTGGATGAAATCTGGCAGTCCCTGCGGATTCTGCAGCAGGCGATCAAGCAGATCCCCCAGGGGCCGATCAACTCGCAGAAACCGCAGTATCAGGTCCGGGTCCCGGCCGGTGAAGCGTATGGCCGTGTTGAATCCCCCAAAGGCGAACTCGGCTTTTACGTGGTCTCCAATGGCAAACCGAATCCCTGGCGCTATCACGTGCGCGCCCCATCCTTCGTGAACATTACTCCGCTCGAGCACATTTGTCTCGGCACCAAGATTGCAGATTTCGTTGCCTTGTTTGGTGTTCTTGACGTTGTGATGGGCGTACTGGATCGCTAGAGGAGATGAGTATGTACGGAAAAGGTATTCTCAAAGGACTGAGTGTCACCTGGAAGCGATTCTGGGATACATACATTGAAGACATCGGATGGCTGTTGCGTGGCAAGAAGCGCTATTTCTCTGAAGAAGGGATAAAGCACCGCTCGAGTAAGGATACGAAAGGCATCTTTACGATTCAATACCCGGAGGAAAGACTGATCGCTCCGGAAGAAATGCGCTATGTCCCGTTTCTGGTCTACGATGAAGGCCAGGACGGAAAGAAGGATGTCCGCTGTACGTCTTGCGGGATCTGTGCCAAGGTCTGCCCGCCGCAGTGTATCTGGATCGTGCGTTCGAACGACCCGCAGACGGGCCGCCCGATCCCCGAGCCGACCGAGTTCTACATCGATGTGGACATCTGCATGAACTGCGGTTTCTGCTCCGAATATTGCCCGTTTGACGCGATCAAAATGGATCACGATTTCGAGCTCGCCTCCTATGGGCGCAGTGTCTACAACATCGAGAAGCTGCTCAAGCCCGCTTCCTACTATGCCAGTATTCGTCCCGAAAATTACGCGCGCGAGGAAGAGGCACGCAGGGCGAAGGAAGCCGCCAAA
>DAITPI010000433.1:0-4087 GCA_036833655.1 Anaerolineales bacterium
TATGGGCAACCTGCCTTTTGGCCAGGATCTAAAGGACTTCCACAGAGGGAAGATCACGGAGGCTACTCATCAGAAGGGATGGGAGGTTTCCAGCGCGATCGCTCGCGCAGGCGTATCAAGTATTCGATGGCGGCCAGCCCGCCCGCCAGGCCCAGAATCACGTAGACCGTGACCAGACGTCCAAGCTGCAGCCAGGCCAGCATTGCACCATAGATCCCAAACCACAGCGCCTGACGGACCACGACGGATGCTTGTGCAGGGGCTTCGTCAGGAAAGCGGCGATGAAAGAAATAGACAATGGGCAAAATAGTACCGGTGACTGCCATAAGTGCAAGCACGAAGAATCCCCAGCGCGGCCAGACGTAGGGTAGTGTCTCCGTCAGCAGGAGATACAAACCGCCCCAGCCGATGAGCATGAGCACGAGGGAAGAGAGACCGAATGGTCGAAAGGAAAATTGTTCATCCATCGAATGAATTATACTCGGAGAGAGCAGAGAAGACCCCGATGGTCGAGTAGAGCGAGCGTTCTTCTCGCTCATACACTTGCACCTGGCGCATAGCGCCCCGGCGCCACCGGGGAGTGCAGGTGTCGAGACCATCAAATTATGAGCAACACGTGAAAGTGGTGGTCTCGATCGTGGCGCCGCTGCGCCACCACCAAGAAAAGAGGTGATTATGAACGTATCCGAGGCCATCCGCACCCAGCGCACGGTGCGCAGATTTCAAGATAAGCCTTTGCCCCAGGAGATAGTGCACGCCATCCTCAACGCGGGACGGCGCTCGCAATCATCCAAGAATGAGCAGACCTGGCATTTCATCGCCATTCAAGATAAGGCGATGCTAAAAGCACTCTCCGAGCTCGGCACGTGGGCGGGACATCTGGCAGGCGCGGCGTTGGGGGTTGCCATCCTTACGCCGGACCCGACCGCGAAATTCCAGACCATGATCGACGCAGGTCAGGCCGCGGCTTTGATGCAGCTGCTGGCATGGGAGCTGGGAGTCGGCTCGTGCCCTGCGGCCATCTACGAGCACGAAAAGGCGCGCGTGCTCTTGGGATTTCCCTCCGAATGGCACCTGCGGATCGCGCTCTCGTTCGGCTACCCGGCGGATGAAGAGAAGCTGACTGCCGCGCCCAAGAAGGGTGGGCGAAGGTCGCTGGAGGAAGTCGTTCATTGGGACAAATGGTAAAACAGACGAGATTACAACGGGAGATAAGAAATGGATGAAATGAGATATGCCAAACTCACTGAAGTCCTCGGCCGCTGGAAAGCTGAAATTCTTGAAAGCTTCCTGGAGGCCGAGGGGATCGATGTAGAGCTGATTCAGGATTCGCTTTCGCATACCTTCTATACTCATGCGTTCGCTCCCGTCCAGATTTTTATTCCAAAAGAGAAACTTGAGCAGGCGCACGAGCTGCTGAAAGTTTTCGACGAGAACTTTGAAAAGGATGAGGAAGAGGAAGAAGAAGAAGAGAGCGAGGACTGATTTAGGGATTTTTGCCGACGCGCCAAAAAAGGCCAGCGGGCGGTCGCTGACGGCGCTGGCTTATCGAGACAAACAATGGTTCAGAAATTCAAGCCGCTAAATGAGATGGCGCGAGCCGGGCAAGCACTGCGCGATGATCGGAGTGCGGCCCTCCAGGGGCATCGACATGACTTACATCGATCACCCGCCAGGACGGTTGACCGGGTTGGAGGAAAATGTAGTCCAGTCGATGGCTCAGGAATGCCCCACCCCAGGGCCAGTGGATCTCATGAGTGGCAGCATGTCCATGCTCATGGATCTCGCGGAACAGGTCCTGCCAGTATGAGCGCACGTGCTTGATTTGATCAGTATGCTCAGGGGCATTGAAGTCACCTGCAATGATGGCAGAACGACCCATCGTGATCTGATTGACCCAACCCTGTAATTCCCGCAACTGGCGCGCATTCTGTTTTCTTAGTAAACCGAGATGTGTGGAGAAAGCCATGATTTCACCGCAGGGCGTGTCCACTTCAACGGCCAGAGCCAGCCTTCGCACAAACGGATTACATGTACGTCCGACCTGACGAAGATAAGGAAGTCGTTTTAGCGGAAAACGGCTGAACACTCCAAGCCCTTCTTCGAACCCGATCTTTTGTGAGCCGTTGGCCCGCGAATAAACAAACGCCATTTGCAGTCGTCCCGCCAGCCACAGGTCAGCTTTCAGGGAAGGTGTGCGAGCCACTTCCTGAAGGAGCAGCAGGTCTACTCCTTCAGATTCAACCAGTGCAGCAAACGATTCCAGACGTTTCTCCAGGTCCCTGAAGCGCGGCCAGTCATGCCAGAGGTTCGCACTGAGCACCGTCAGAACGCCACAGTCCTCCGCAGGAACAGTATACGGCTCACTTTGCAGGGATATGGATCCTGCAGGTTTTGCCACAGACATGGCTACTTTAGCGAACTCAGGCAGACGGTCATGTCCCACCCAGGCCAGAAATCGCTTCAGTGCGGACCAGAGATGCCTGCATGGGCGAGTATTCTCATCCTGATGGGGCTGAACGTAAATATCCTGGGCTGGAGACAACCAGACTATCCTTTTATCTAGGGAAACGCGGTTTCCCATGACCATCCCATAGGGACCGCAGGCCTTTCAGAAATTCCGGGACGATCTCATGCGAGAACCGCCGCCAGTTGATCGCCAACGCAGTGAGCACCCAGACGACAAGCCAATATCCGCTTTCGGGGATAATCCGCACGGCGGTCAGAATAAAATAGAGGTAGATGGGAGTCTGGATGAGCATGATCAGGTTCCGGTCCAGACCAAAGCGCCAGAGGACCAGAGTCCAACCGATCACATACCAGAATCCGAACGTGAGTCCGACGAATCCTGCGCTGATCAAATAAATGCCCAGGCACAACGAAACGAACAGGTCAATGTAGATGTCGCTGTCGCCAATCAGGGTGCGGCGGGGACGACGGCTGTGATGCGCAATCCCGCCATCCACAGAATCACCTGTCCAGCATAGGAGCATGATGAGCGCTACAATCGGAAGGGCCTTTTCCTCCTGTGTCAGCCCGAGCCAGATGATGACGAACCCCAGCAAACCTCGCCCGGCCGTAATGAGGTCTGCAATCATCTTTGCATCCAACATCGAGACCTCCTTCCACCCCAGCGCAAACCCTTCACCTGCTTTGTTCTCTAATCATTCTAGCAGATCAAGGATAGAATCCCATTAACGCGTACGCAGGCCGCTG
Source organism: Anaerolineales bacterium (assembly GCA_036833655.1). Classification (GTDB taxonomy): domain Bacteria; phylum Chloroflexota; class Anaerolineae; order Anaerolineales; family Villigracilaceae; genus Defluviilinea. Next base: position 3,217 of record DAITPI010000433.1, read on the forward strand.
GAAGAAGTTGTAGATGGAGACTGATGGTAAGCTCTAAAGCATACTTGCAAACCATTGAATTTGAAACGCCGGCTCTCAACGAAAAAGGCGAGATCATTGCACAGGCTCGTCACAGTGCCAGGCAATTCACTGAAGATCCGGGCAAAAATGTCAGCCTTGAAATGCTCGTTATCCCTCCGGGCATTTTCCAGATGGGATCGCCTCGCCATCTTGGATACGAGGATGAACAGCCACAGCATCCTGTCACGATCAAATCGTTTATGATGAGCAAGTACCTCGTCACGCAGGGACAGTGGAAAGCCATCATGAAAAAGCTGCCTCCGTGCAGATTCAAAGGGGACAACCTGCCTGTTGAACGAGTTTCGTGGAACGACGCACATAAATTTTGCAAACGGCTCTCAAGAAAGACGGGACGCAATTATCGCCTGCCAAGTGAAGCCCAATGGGAATACGCCTGTCGTGCAGAGACGAATACACCTTTCAGCTTCGGTGAAACAATCACGACAGACGTTGCAAATTTCAATGGCGAACACACATTCCTCAAAGAGCCGCACGGACTCTATCGCCACGTCACAACCGAAGGCGGAACCTTCCCACCCAATGCTTTCGGGCTGTATGACATGCATGGCAATCTATGGGAATGGTGCGCGGACAATTGGCTGGACAATTACTCCGCCTCTCCGAGGGATGGTAGCTCTTATCAAAACAAAGAGAGTGACTTTCGGGTCGCGCGCGGCGGATCGTGGCATGAGCCTCCCGAACTCTGTCGCAGCGCGGCGCGGATTAAGCTCCTGCAATCAGATGCAGATGACTTTGTTAGGCTTCGGGTGGTTTGTGACGTGATCTAGAATTCCGAAATAGATGGGTGCAA
>DAITPI010000434.1:0-4072 GCA_036833655.1 Anaerolineales bacterium
GCCGGATATCCACCAGGGCTATGGATTTCCCATCGGCGGCGTTGCGGCGACGGAATTTCCACACGGGGTGATTTCGCCCGGTGGCGTGGGTTACGATATCAATTGCGGCGTTCGTTTGCTGGCATCGAGCATTGACTTCGAATTGGCGGGCGGCGAGATGGACCGGCTTGCGACGCTGCTGGATAAATATTGTCCGAGTGGTGTGGGGAAAGAGGGTGCAATAAAGCTCACTGGGAAAGAGCTGGACGAGGTGCTGAGCGATGGTTCACGCTGGGCGCTCAAGCACGGCTACGCCAGCGAAGCCGACCTTGCGCGGACCGAGGAGATGGGCTCGCTCGACGGAGCCGATCCGAACAAAGTCTCCGATCGCGCCAAGACGCGCGGGCGTGAGCAGATTGGCTCGCTGGGCGCGGGCAACCATTTCGTCGAGGTGGATATCGTGGACCAGATCTTCGACGAGCAAGCGGCGAACGTGATGGGCCTGAATCCCGGCTGCCTGGTGCTGCAGATCCACTGCGGCTCGCGCGGGCTCGGCCACCAGGTCTGCACGGACTACGTCCAGTCCTTCCAGAATGCCGTCCGCAAGTATGGCATCGACCTGCCCGACCGCGAGCTGGTCTGCGCGCCGATGGATTCGCCCGAGGGCCAGGCCTACATGGGGGCGATGCGCGCCGCCGCCAACTTTGCCTTTGTCAACCGCCAGCTGCTGGCGCACTCGGCGCGACGTGCCTTCGAGGAGACCTTCGCCTCGAAAACAAGCAACTGGCACCTGCACCAGGTCTATGATATCGGGCACAACATGGGCAAGCTCGAGACCCATGAAGTGGACGGAAAGCAGATCCGCGTCTGCGTGCATCGCAAGGGCGCAACACGCGCCTTCGGTCCCGGCTCGCCGGGGCTGCCGCCGGAATATCAGAAGATCGGCCAGCCGGTGATCATTCCGGGCTCGATGGGCACCGCCTCCTGGGTGCTGGTGGGCACCGAAGAAAGCATGAAGCGTTCGTTCGGCTCGTCCTGTCACGGAGCGGGGAGAGTCATGTCGCGCTCGAAAGCCAAGAAGGAAGTGCAGGGCGATGTGCTGCGAAGAGAGCTGGAGAGGCGCGGCATCAAGGTCCGCGCCGGGTCGCTACCCGGGCTGGCAGAAGAGGCGCCCTCTGCCTACAAAGATGTGGATATGGTTGTGGAGACCGTGAGCAAGGCGGGCATCGCGAAAAAGGTCGCGCGGCTGAAACCTCTTGCAGTAATCAAAGGATAGAGCCTGAACACAAAGGACACGAAGTGCACTAAGGTCTGAAAAACCTTCGTGTCCTCTGTGCCCTTTGTGTTAAGAGACCTTTCGCGGTGAAAGCGGTAAAGCCGGTCTATTCCCTCACGCGTTCGATGTGCGCCCCTAAAGCACGCAGTTTCTGGTCGACATCCTGGTAACCGCGCTCGATCTGGCCGATGTTGCGGATGGTGGATTTTCCCTTTGCCGCCAGCGCCGCCAGCAGCATGGACATGCCGGCGCGGATGTCGGGGCTTTCCAGGTTCTCGCCGTAGAGCTGGTTGGGTCCCTGGATCAGACAGCGATACGGATCGCACAGGATGATCTTTGCCCCCATGCCCACCAGCTTGTCGGTGAAGTACATACGGCCGGAGAACATCCAGTCGTGGAACAGCACCGAGCCGTTCGCCTGGGTAGCAACTGTGATGGCAAGGCTGATCAGGTCGGTCGGGAAGGCAGGCCAGACGTTGGTTTTGATCTCGGGGATGGCGCCATCCAGGTCGGGGACGATCTTGAGCGCCTGTCCGGCCGGGACGATCAGGTCGTCGCCCTCGACGTCCCAGGTAATGCCGAGGCGGGCAAAGACGTGCGCGATCATATTCAGATTATTCACACCCGCATTTTTCACCCGCACGCTGCCATGGGTCACCGCCGCCGCGCCCACGTAGCTGACCACCTCCAGATAATCGGGACCGATCGTGAATTCCCCGCCGTGCAATTTTGACACACCGCGGATGTGCAGGGTGTTGGAGCCGATCTCTTCGATCTGCGCGCCGAGCCCGTTGAGGAAATTACACAGATCCTGCACGTGCGGCTCGGAGGCAGCGTTGCGGATGATCGTCTCGCCTCGCGCCATCACGGCCGCCATGATCGCGTTTTCCGTGGCGGTCACGCTGGCTTCGTCCATCAGGAAGTCCGCCCCGCGCAAACCGTGCGCCTTAAAGGTAAAGCCGCGCTCATATCTCACGTCCACGCCCAGGGCACGCAGCGCCAGGATGTGTGTATCCAGCCGGCGGCGCCCGATCACATCGCCTCCGGGCGGCGGCAGCTTGAATTCGGGGAAGCGCGCGGCCAATGGACCCGCCACCAGGATCGAGGCGCGGATGCGGCGGCACAGGTCCGGGTTGAGGTCCGCGGGCCGCACATCACGCGCCACGATCCGCCACGAAGTAGCATCGAGGTCTTCGATCTGCGCGCCGAGGCTTTCCACCAGTTTGCGCATGACAAGCGTATCCTGGATGTGCGGGATGTTGCGCAGGACGATCGGCTCATCGGTCAGGAGGCAGGCTGCCAGCAGAGGCAGGGCTGCGTTCTTGTTTCCAGCAGGGGTGACTTCCCCGTTCAGTGGAACCCCACCTTCGATCACGAATTTGTCCATGGGTATCTCTCTTCGGAATCGACCCTGCAAAGGTCTCGCCAGGGCATCCTTCGCCTCGCCTCGACCTTTGCAAGGTGAGTGATGTTGTCCCTGCATTATATCCTGAGGGAACACCAGGAATTTTGCTGTGTAACCTCGATAAGGGGCGACGACATTACAGTTGGCTTACACGAAGTTACGCCCGATTTCGGCAGAGCTCTTTCGGCTATAATGGTAATGATGGACATTACTCTCATCGCGCCCCTCCTCCTCGGCTGGGTTGCCGGCCTGTTCATTAACTACGCTTCCGATGTGCTGCCCGTCACGCGCCGGTTCAGCCAGCCGGCATGTCCGGGATGCCAGGCGCCTTTTTCCTGGCTCGATTACGTAACCCTGCGTTCCTGCAGGAGCTGCGGGCGCAGGCGCAGCCTGCGGACCTGGCTGGTGCAGTTCCTGGCGGTCGCCGCGTTTGTCTACTTCTGGCTGTACCCCTCGAAGGCGCTCGGGATCCCGCTCGGCATGATCGTGCTGGTCTACTTTGGGATCATCACCGTGATCGACCTGGAGCACCGCCTGATTCTCCATCCGACCAGCCTCGTGGGCGCGGTGCTCGGCTTCATCGTCGGAACGTCGATCCACAGCCGCGCAGATGGGCTGCTGTTGGGCGCAGGCAAGTCCCTGCTCGGCGGCGTCTTCGGCTTTGGCGTGATGTTCCTGCTCTACCAGCTGGGGACCCTGGTGGCCCGGATGCGTGCCCGCAAGCTGCGGGCGGGCGGGCAGGCGGACGACGAGGAGGAAGCCCTGGGTGGCGGCGATGTCTACCTTGCGGGCGTGCTCGGGCTGATGCTCGGCTGGCCGTTCATCCTCAATGCCCTGGTTATCGGCGTGCTGCTGGGCGGGCTGGTCAGCATCGTGCTGATCGCCGCCTTGATCGTCCAGCGGCGCTACGTTGGCGACGCCCTGATGACCTTTATTCCTTATGGTCCGTACTTCATTATCAGTGCGTTCTATTTGCTCTTTTTATGATTTGCAAAATTGTAGGCTGGTCACCGTACCAATGTCGCATTGGTCAGCACCGCAGCGCTATTAAACTAAGAATTAGGATTAATAGGATTCAGGAATTTTTCTTATGAAACTTAATACGCTAGCTCCAGGAAAGAGCCGGGCGCAAGCCATGGTGGAGTTTGCCATTGTGCTGCCTCTCCTGCTTTTGCTGATCTACGGCTTGCTGGAAACGGGACGCCTGCTTTTTATTTACTCCACCATCGTGACCGCCAGCCGGCAGGCAGTCCGCTATGGCTCCGCGACCGGAGCCGGATCAGATGGGGTAACGCCACGTTACCAGGATTGTGCCGGCATCCGCCAGGCAGCGCAACGCGTCGATTTCCTAAACGCGTTTGATGACATTGATATCCTGATCTCTCATGACAATGGGCCCGGCATCGGTCAAA
>DAITPI010000435.1:0-1835 GCA_036833655.1 Anaerolineales bacterium
GCGAGCGCCGGGACCGGTCCGTCCGCCCTGCGCATCGACCCGCTTCACATATTCCAGGCCGAGCATCTCCGCTTCGAGCGAGGGCGTCATGAGGTAGCCCCAGATCAGCGACGGCGGAAAGGGAATGTCCAGCTCGATTTTGATCCAGGCGGTATCGGGATCGACGATGATACGCGTGCCAGCTTCTGCGCGTTCCATGACGGCGTGCAAGTCATGCACGAGCAGCTTCAGCTCGCCGAGGTGCTCGTAGGTCTCGGAGTGCGGAATCAAGGGCTGGCTCAATTCTGCCAGCCGCAGGCTGTCGGCCGCGGCTTCGCTGAATAAAGCGTATGCCTTGACACCCGTCTTTTCGATCACCGTGTTCTTCAGCATCCGGTGCGGGACGATTACATCTGCCCCGAGCAATTCCTCGCGGTCGCCGAGCTTCTGGATGATGTACTCGCCGTAATGGATGCACATTTTCAGATCCAGTTTGCCCATGTTCTTGCAGGCCCGGCATTGACAGGTGGTATTCAGCTGCATCTGCCGCAGGGTACTGGCAAACACGATGTAGATGTTTTCCAGGGTCTCCAGGAATGTCTGTGGGTTGACAAAGCAGACTTCCGGCGTGTACATGAAAATAGCATCGCCGCGGAACCCCGATATCTTTAGAGGAAATTTGATGTTCGCCAGCTGCGCATCGAACAGGCTCTGCAAAGTCTCATGGGCGTGCTCCAATTCCGACTCGGTCAGGAATTCGGTATAGCCTGAAATATCGGTAAGGATAAAAAAACCTTTTTGTGCCACGATTATCCTTCCATGAGACTGAGCATTTCCAGAAGGCGCCGGCTTTCCCGCACAATCTTTCGGGCGCGCTTGTCCACTTCCCCCGGGGCAAGCTTGCCCTCCTCCTCTGCCACAACTAATTCAATGCTGGTGCGAGCCAGCGCCAGTGCAGATTTCTGAAGGGGGCTTTCCCCCTTGACCTTTGCCAGGCTTGCCGCGACCTCCTCTAACTGGGGAGCAATCCTTATCCTGGTTTCGACGGCGCCGGGCGTCTCGAGATCCGGCTCCAGGGAGCTAATGATGCGGCCGTTCTGTTTAGCAGCCATGTAGAGGCGGTTGAGGTTCGAACGGATACCCCCTCCAAAATGGATGCTGTATCCTGAGAGCAGGCCATCGTAGATGATCTTGCCCTTGAACGGCAGGAGGATGGCTTCGACCATTTGCGGCAAGGCATAGGAGGGAATGACTTCCTCGAGCGGGTCCTGGATCCCATGCACGGCATACACCCTGTCGTCCTTGCCGATGAAGATCGAGCCCTTCTTGAGATGGCGCAGGATAAAAAACGAGCTCTTGACAAAGCCTTGCCACCTCTCCACGATCTGCAGCTGGTCCGGCGGTAGTGTGTCGGGGTTCGCCTGCACATAGGCGGCAATCAGGCTGGGGTCCTCCCACAGGGCCTGCCGGGGTTTCAGCTTCTGCTCAGTCGGCAGGTTGGCATATTCGGTGCGGGAGGAGATATGGGGATGGAATCCGCGTTGTCCATTGACATAGAATTGCAGCTTCCACATCAAGTCAAAAAACAGCTGCCCGTCCTCGATAGCGAGTGTCATGTATGGCTCCTCTTTGAGAATGCTTTCATGGTCTCCCGGGTCGAATCCTTCTGTACCAAGAATCCCGTTCCACTACAGCTATGGTGCGCAATCGTCACGAATCTCCCTCCTCGCAGACGGCCCCGGGAAAGGCTCGCGACGACACGCTAATTATAGCCCTCCCTTGAAGACCACTCGCCGCGCCTGGCTGCATCCGGGGCAGGTGTCACTCCCCGCAAAGCGGGTCGCTCACACCGTGAC
>DAITPI010000435.1:1935-4066 GCA_036833655.1 Anaerolineales bacterium
TCCTTGTCCGCGCTGTGACCGCCCAAAAATCTACCGGTTGAAAGGATGTGAGCACTATGTTAGATCTAAACTCAGTGATGGTTGGCACGAAACAATTCCAGGCTTTGGTCGCTTTCTACGAGAAGGTCCTGGGAAAGCCCGCCGAGATGGTGGATACGGAGAATGGTTTCGCCGGCTGGAAGGTGGGCAGCGCCTATTTTTCTGTGCTCGACCACTCGGAAATGGGCGGAAACGCACGAGATCCCGGACGGGTGATGTTCAATTTCGAGACGACCACCGTCAGGGAGGAATTCGAGAGAATGAAAGCCGCTGGCGCGAAAGTCATACGCGAGCCTTATGAAATGGGCGGCGGCTGGATTGCGACCCTGGCGGATCCGGATGGGAACTACTTCCAGTTAGTCACACCAATGGCGCAGTAACGAGTCACAGGAGGGCCAGCAGACATGAATCGGCGAGAGACGGATCGGTCCAGCCGGGTAATGAAAGGCGCAACAGCCCGTATTGGGCTGTTGTTGCTATTACGTCCGCGATAGGATCAAGTACATGTCGTGGCGCGGGGGCCCCGCTTGGTGCGGGTGACATTCGCGGGGTATTTAAACAATCCCTGACGATCCACAAATTCCCTGTTGAATTCGGTGAGATTTTCCTTATAATGTCTATATAAATTGGAGTCCTTTGAGGCTATCCACTGGACGGATCACCACAGGAGGTTATCAAATGAACCGGCTACCCCATCGAAAGAGCATTCCCATACTTGCAATCCTTGCCCTTTGTGTCACGACGTTTCTCGCATTTGCCAACCCTGTGCTCGCACAGGAACCACCTGCCACCCCTGCGGCTGAGGCGACAGAAGCGCCAACCTCCGAGCCATCTGCCACGGCCACTGCAGCAGCCACGCCCGGCTCAGAGACGGTGCCTCTCCTGAAATCGACTGAGTTCTTCCGCATCGTGCTTACTGTGCTCCTTGTTGCCCTGCTGATGTGGGGAATTCTGTTTCTCTACACCTACTCCATCCATACAAGCTATTACGCTACAACGTTGGACTTAGCCAAAAAGGGATGGGGAACAACGCCAAGCGTGACGGCAATAGGCGCCTTCGAAGGGCCCTCAAAGCTTGATCGAGGGGAACTAAAGATCGAGGGCCCGGCGATTGTAAACGTAGGTGCCAAGTCCGGGGAATACAAGATCAGCAGCGACACGGAGCTTGCCGAGATAAAATGGTCTGTTGAGCCTTCCAATGCGGCGGCGATCCTCGATCCAGACAAGCCGGCCACGAAAGTCATTGCGGCGATGAATGGAGCGTTCACTTTGAAAGCTGACGTCAAGGTAAGCGCCGACGATCCCGAACCGCAGCACGGTTCTCTGGCTGTCGCCGCGATCGTCCCTTCGGAAGGCACGAAGATCGACCTGCCCGTATTCGGGAGATCCTACGGCACCATTGCCATCGCAATTGTCGTCCTCGCCCTTGTACTGATCCTCGGGTTGGGCACGCTTCTCCCGGAGGGCTCGATTGCTACCTTGCTGGGTGCCTTGCTTGCTTACATCTTTTCGCGGCCCGCGCCGAATGCGCCCGCTGGAAATGGAAGCGCCAATCCCCCGGCAGCCGAAGAGTAGCAAGCGCACCGCGCCTCTTCGGGCACCTTCACGTACTCGGCGCCGTCCCACCCTTACCTGCCCATGCTGATCATAGTCGGTCCGGGCAAGCCGCCCCACTGGGTGTCCTCTTCGGGCACCGCGGGGTAGGCGAGAGCAGCCGGACCAACCCTGTCTTGGTTTCATATGCATGGGGCAAATCGACGTTCAGCTAGTAGAGCGCGAGCCCCTGGCATTTGAAGAAGAACTCGAACTCTTCGAATTCGCCGGGCTGCCGGGTAAAGAAATCGGCTCCGGGTAACTGACCTTGACCGAAGACGCCTCGCTTGCCCCAGTCTTCCAACGTGATTGGCTCGAAGTCACGCACCTACCCGACGCCGACCGCAGGGAGATCTGTGAGGACGACCGTCCGGATGGGACTTCGCGCCCGATGGAGAGCCGGGATCGTTAGCAGGATCGTCTGGGACGATCACCTCCAGCGCAGACTAAAATGCCGGCCCCTCTTGTCAAGAGGGGCCGGGGAATTACATCTCCATGG
>DAITPI010000436.1:0-4063 GCA_036833655.1 Anaerolineales bacterium
CGGCCCGGCCCGCGCACCCGCGCGGGCCGGGCCGGGGGAAGGCCTCCGCGTGTCGACGCAGCCGATCCTCCACGCGCAGCACGTCCACAAGCGCTACGGCGGCGTCCACGCCTTGCGTGGCGCCGAGCTCGCGATCCGCGCCGGCGAGGTGCACTCACTCGTCGGCGAGAACGGCTCCGGCAAGTCCACGATGCTGAAGATCCTCTCCGGCCAGGTGCAGCCGGACAGCGGCACGATCGAGTTCGGCGGCAAGGTCACCTCCTTCCGGAACCCCGTCGAGGCGCTGCGCCAGGGCATCGCGACCGTCACGCAGGAGACGACGCTGGCGCAGGACCTGACGATCGCCGAGAACATCTTCCTCGGGCACCGCATGGTGCGCCGCGGCCCCTTCATCGACTGGCGCGCGACGCGCCGCAAGGCGGAGGAGGCACTCGCGCGCCTGGAGCTCGACCTCGACCCGCGCAGCGCCGTGCGGCGCCTGCGACCCGCCCAGCAGCAGATGGTCGAGATCGCGCGCGCCATCTCCATCCACGCCCGCATCCTGATCATGGACGAGCCCACGTCCTCCTTAACGCTGCATGAGGTGGATGACCTGTTCCGCCTCGTCCGGCGGCTGCGCGCGGAGGGAACCGCGATCATCTTCATCTCTCATCGGCTTGAGGAGCTCTATTCCCTGGCGGACCGGGTGACGGTCCTGCGCGATGGATCCTATGTGGATACCCGGACAATGCAAGATGTGACCCGCGATGATCTCATTCGCATGATGGTCGGCCGGACCATTACCAATCTCTTCCCGAAACAGGACGTGCCTGCGGGCGCTGTAGTTTTACGCGTCGAGAATCTCTCTCGCCTCGGGTCGTTTCAGGACGTCAGTTTCGAGCTGCGGCGGGGTGAAATCCTGGGGCTGGCAGGGCTCGTCGGGGCGGGCCGGACGAACGTCGCGCGGGCGATCTTCGGCGTGGAACCCCCGACGGCAGGCAGGATCGAGATCGAGGGCCGCGAAGTCTCGATCACATCGCCGCAGCAGGCGATCAGGCTGGGATTGGCGTATGTTCCGGAGGACCGGCAATTGCATGGTCTCATCCCTGCCATGTCCCTGACGCCCAACATCAGCCTGCCCATGCTCGATCATTACGCTAAGGCTGGCTGGCTACAGGATAGAGCGGAGCGCAAATCTGCCTACGAAGCGGCCCGGCAAATGGAGGTCCGTGCCAATACGATCTGGCAACTGGCTCGCGAGCTGTCCGGCGGCAACCAGCAAAAGGTGGTGCTGGCGAAATGGCTAGCCACCAATCCTCGCATTCTGATTCTGGATGAGCCCACGCGCGGCATCGATGTCGGCACGAAGGCAGCCGTCCATGCGCTGATGAGCAAGCTGGCTGCCGAGGGGATGGCGATCCTGATGATTTCCTCGGAGCTGCCGGAGATCCTGGGAATGAGCGACCGGGTGATTGTTATGCGTGAAGGCCATGTAACGGGGCATTTCACGCGCCAAGAAGCGACCCAGGAAGACATCATTTCGGCTGCGACCCAAAATGTGACGATAGGAACTCCCCAGTGACCGCTCAAAATCCCCCTGCCCTCCAAACTTCCGTCTCGCGCAACGGCCTGCTCTGGACGCTCATCCGCTTCCGGGAAGCAGGGATCAGCCTCTTTATCCTCATCCTGGTTGTGGCTGTTACGCTGCGGGCGCCGTCCTTTCTGACGGCTGATAATTTCAAGGATATCCTTCTCAATATTTCGATCCTGGCGATCGTGGCGCTTGCACAGACCATGGTCATTATCACGCATGGAATTGACCTGTCTGTCAGCTCGATGATCGGCCTGGTCGCCATGATGGTCGCGTTTGTGGTGAAAGAAAATCCTGCAATTCCCATCCTACTGACGGTGCTTCTGGGGATGGCTCTGGGCTCGGTGCTGGGAACCTTCAATGGGCTGATCATCACCTTTGGCAAGGTCCCGCCCATCATCGCGACCCTGGGCACGCTGAGCATTTATCGCGGTCTGGTCTTTTTCTATAGCCAGGGCACGTGGATCAACTCTTTCGAGCTGCCGAGAAGCTTCAAGCTGTTGTCCAAAGGGACACCCCTCGGACTGCCGAACATGGTGATCATCGCGATCCTGGTAGCGATCATCGTGTATTACTTCCTGAACTACACGCGGACAGGCAGAGATATCTATGCGGTCGGCAGCAACCCGGACGCCGCGCAATTTGCGGGGATCCGCAAGCAGCGGATCACCTTCCTGGTCTATCTCATCAGTGGTCTGCTCTCGGGCCTGGCTGCCGTATTGTGGGCTTCACGCTTTGAGTCGGCGCAGACGAATACTGCCCTCGGATTCGAGCTTCAAACGGTGGCAGCATCGGTGGTGGGAGGCGTGAGTATCAGCGGTGGCGTTGGTACTGTGACCGGCGTTCTTCTGGGCGCGCTGCTGCTTGGCATCATCCAGAACTCCCTGACCCTGATCCGCATCTCGCCGTTCTGGCAACTGGCAGCGCAGGGTCTGTTGATCCTGATCGCAGTGATCTCCGATAAATGGATCTTAAGTCGAGTGGAGAGGACGAAGAAATGAAGGCCCAAGCCGTCTCCGACTCGAAAGCGCCTGCATTGATCGGCGAATATCCACCGCGTCGTTCTTTCCTTTCCAGATTCCAACGCTGGGAATGGATGCTGGTCGCTCTGATCCTCATCGATGTCTTCATTAACATCCATCTATCACCGTTCTTCATGGACGCCAACAATCTCTCCCGAACCTCCTCCGATTTCATGGAGATTGGGCTGATGATGCTGCCGATGGTCTTTATTATCATCACAGGCAATATCGATCTTTCCGTTGCATCCAATATGGGAATGAGCGCCTCCTTCATGGGTCTGTTGCACAATCTGGGAGTCAATATCTGGGTGGCTGCACTGGCAGGATTGCTCCTGGGTACCCTGGGCGGCATGCTGAATGGATACCTGGTCGCGCGGGTCAAGCTGCCTGCGCTGGTGGTTACGCTCGGTACGTATGCCTTTTATCGTGGCATTGCCTATGGTTTTCTGGGCGACCAGGCAGCGCGTGGCTACCCCGAGGGGTTTACCTATTTTGGACAGGGCAGAGTCTTCGGCACGCTGATTCCCTTTTCCGTCGCTCTGTTCCTGGTGCTGGCTGTCCTGTTTGGTCTGGTCCTCCATCGAACGACGTTTGGCCGGTACCTGTACGCAATCGGGAACAATGAAAGCGCCACTCTCTATTCTGGTGTGCCCGTAGCTCGGATCAAATTCAGCATCTACACCCTCTCGGGTTTCATGGCGGCTCTTGCCGGCCTGATCCTGGCAGCCCGCTTTGGCAGCACCCGTCCGGATATCGGCACGGGCCTGGAGCTTGCGGTCATTACCGCTGCTGTACTTGGCGGCGTGGATATCAATGGCGGAAAGGGTACCATGCTCGGCGCGGCGCTATCTCTTTTCCTGATTGGCTTAATGCGGTTTGGGATGGGATTACTGAACATTCAGGGCCAGGTCCAGGGAATTGTGATTGGATTGCTATTGATCCTCTCGATTTTGCTCTCGGGGCTCGCCCAACAGGCTTCGGCGGTTAGAAGCCTGCACATACAATGGCGATCGGTGTTGATCGGCCTGGGTGTTATGGCGCTTTTTCTGGCATTCTTCTTCTTTTTCTTCTGGTCTCGCGCGCCGGTCATCGCTGGTGCCTGATTCCAGATCTCAGCGCCCGTTTCGAAAGGAGGTAGGAACACCCATAGATCCCATTGATCGACCCATCTGTCCGTCGAACGCATATCCACAAATCTGAAGGAGATAGAAAATGAAACACCGCTCGTTGATAACTGCCGTTTCACTGCTGACACTCCTGGGCCTGTTGCTGGCTGCGTGTGCGCCGCAAGCTGCCCCGGCTACAGCCGAAAACCAGCCGGCCAGCGCTGCCTGCACCGGAGACTATTACCTGGTCCCGAAGAACCTGGGCAACCCCTACTTCGACACCGCCAATAACGGCGCTCAGGAAGCTGCCAAGGAACTGGGCATCACCGTAAAGTATCAGGGTTCGGCCACTGCGGATGCAACCG
>DAITPI010000437.1:0-4055 GCA_036833655.1 Anaerolineales bacterium
GCGCGCTGCGATCAACTCCCCTGGTGACGCCGCGGCGCTGGTGCAGTATGAGATGTCGGCCCTGGAACAGGAGCACTTGCGGGTGATCCTGCTCGACCGCCGGAACCGGGTGTTGGAGACTACGGAAGTGTACAAGGGCTCGGTCAATTCCTCCCAGATCCGGGTCGGGGAGGTGTTCAAGGAAGCGATCCGCAAGAACGCCTCGGCATTGATCGTCATCCACAACCATCCGAGTGGCGACCCGACTCCCAGCCCCGACGATGTCGCGGTGACACGCGCCATCGTGCAGGCCGGGAAATTACTGGACGTAGAGGTGTTGGATCATCTGGTCATCGGGCACGGTCGCTGGGTTTCGTTGAAGGAACGAGGGCTGGGGTTTGCATAGCAGCCAGAACGGCTCCATCGTTACAATATATTGAGTGTTCCTCCTCCAGGAGGAAAATTTACCCATGAAGCTGTTTATCCTTACCGGTGGCTCGCGAGGCCTGGGGCAAGCCCTGTGCGAACAGTTCAAAGCCAGGGGTTATACGCTTTTGGAATTCTCCCGCTCGGCGCCAAACGAGTACTCGATTCCGGTAGATCTTACGGATCCCGAAGCAAGCAGGCTTACCGTGGCGAATGCCATCACCTCGATCGATGACGGCCAGCTAGAGGAACTGCTCTTCGTCAGCAATGCAGGGATGCTGGCGCCCATTGGTCCGGTATCCGACAAATCCATTTCTGCTGTGCTGGCAAACATGAACACGAATTTTGTTTCCGCGATCCTCGTGATCACGGAAATCGTACGCAGGTTTCAGGCGACAGCCTGTCGAAAGATCATTGTCAATATCTCCTCGGGAGCTGCGCTGAACGCGCGTGCTGGCTGGTCTCTGTATTGCGCCGCCAAGGCAGGCATGGAAAACTTCATCCAGGCCCTCTCCTCGGAGCAGGAGGCAGAAGCGCAGCCTTTCCTTCCGGTCAACATCGACCCGGGCGTGATGGACACGGAAATGCAGGCGCTCATCCGTGCAAGCTCAGCAGAGGATTTCCCGGATGTGGAGCAGTTCGTTCAACGAAAGAGCCAGGGGTTGCTGGCTGCTCCCGCTGCCATCGCGGCGAGCATCGCTCAGATTCTGGAACAGCCATCCTTGTCACCCGGCGGGCGGTATAAGGCATCCGACTATCGTGGCTAATTGGCTTGAAGCGGGTAAAATTTCATTTATTCCCAGACTTTGCGAGGAGACCGATCATGACGCAAGCCGACATGTTCAATTCAAAAGGAAAGCAGTTTGATTCTCTTGACGACGTCATCACAGCGTTGAACCGCATGAAGAGCGATCCGCTGGCAGATGCGGGTACAAACGTGGTCATCAGCCGCGGCAACCCGGAGGCAAAGCTGCTCATCATCGGCGAGGCGCCGGGACCCGAGGAAAACCTCAAGGGCAAGCCGTTCGTCGGGCGCGCCGGCCAGATGCTGGATAAGGTCTTGCAGGCGGCAAACTTCGACCCTGAAAAGGACGTTTATATTACGAATTCCGTTTTTCGCATGCCGCCGGGGGAGGACGGAAAACCGTTTCGAAAGCCCACCACCGAGGAGATCGACTATTACCGGCCGTACGTCTTTGAGATCATCCGCCTGGTCGATCCGCGGGTCATTCTGTTGACGGGCAATGTGGCTTGCCAGTCCGTTATCAACAAGACGGGCATCACCAGCCTGCGCGGCAAGTGGACCGAGATGGACGGGCGCTGGATCATGCCGATCTTCCATCCCTCCTACCTGCTGAGGGTTCCCCTGAAGGGACCCGGCTCTCCCAAAGCGCTGATGTGGGATGACATCCGCCAGGTCCGCAGGAAATATGATGAGCTGACCAAGGACTAGCTTGCCCTCGCGTTGACCGGGCGAGCTGAAGTACAGATTTATGCGGGAAGCGGTAGTTGGTAATCAGGAATTGCTCACAGGCTCCGCCGGATCCCAAACTGGGTAAACTCTCCCGTCGGTACCTCCCACTCCACCCTGGACTCATCCACCCGCGCGCCACCCGGACCCTGTTTCATCGCCTCGATCAAGCGCTCTACGTGATTGCGCTCCCCCTCCGCGACTGCCTCCACCGTGTCATAGCCGACGTTCCGCACCCAGCCCGTCAGCCCGCCGATCTGGCGGGCGCTGTATTCCACGTGGGCGCGAAAGCCGACGTTTTGCACCCGGCCTTTCACCCAGATATGAGCGCGGACTGTTGCTGCCTCATTTTCTGACATAGGTTTCCGGTTCCTTTCGACTTGTCTTCTTTCGCAGCGTGCCCGCCATGCCGATCAGGGGGATGATCAACACCAAACACAACAACACCAGATACGGTGAGATGTTCTGCAACGCGGGCAAAAGCCTACGTTGCCCCGGAAGCGAGGCGCGCCAATCCATTTCGAGTTTGGACAGGGAAACACCAAAGGTACGCGCGGCACCGCTCTCGCAGTCGAGTCCATCTGCATAGGCTGCCGCGAGCTCCAGCAGCTTGCTGGCGCCATAGGTGTCGTGCAGATAGTCGATGAATGAACGCGCTTCGGCATAGGCTAGAAAGGCCTGCCCCGTATCCGTTGGGAACGGCCCACACAGGTCCCGGAGCGGGATCACGTTGCCCGCCGCGACCGCCTCGGCAAGGGCGCGGTCGTAATCGGTATTTGGATAGACCTCTGCGAGAGTTGCCATGCCTTCGCGCAGCCAGGCAGGCAGATTGGGATAGCCGGGACCGGTCTGGCGATACAGCATGACGTGCATCAGCTCATGCGGAATACGCTGCTCCATCGCCATACCCTGCCCGGGGCCGGGCTCGACGGCAACCATGACCGCACCCAGCGCCGGGTCGGCGTGCCCCGCCACCCACAGCTCTGCATCCCGCGCCAGCGTCTGGCGCAAATCCTCCGTGTTTGCATAAATAAAGAACTCGACCGGGCGCGTCAGGTCAGGCGCCATGATCCTGCCGATCGAATCCAGTCCCGCCTGCGCCGCATCCAGCGCAGCTTGCCCAAAGCTCGCATCCCCGGCATACCAGTTGACCCGCAGCGGACCCACCTCGCGCACCTGCCAGTTGAATCGATCATCCGCATACCGGACAAAGAAGAAGGTGCTCTGCGCGGTGCTGCCATCGGAAAATATGAATTGATAACTCCACCTGATGTTCGCGAACGGGCGCAGGGCATGTTGCTGTGTATCGAACTGGAATTCTGTGCGCCCGTCCGGCTGGACGGTCACTGGCTCCGTCCAGGTGAGCCCTTGCACTTCGTCTGCGATGATGATCGTGGAGCTCTGGAGGGGAGCGGATAGTTTGACCGTAGCGACAAACGTGATCGCCTCCCCGAAGCGGACTGACGCCTGAACGTTTTCCAGCTCCACCCCAGCCTGTGCCCGTACATCGTGCATGGGAAGTAAAGCCGAGATGATCAGCGCAAAGAAAGTGAACAGAAAAGAGAGATCCTTGCAAAGGTTGGCTCGAACGTAGTTCCGCCCGCGAAGCAACCTTCGCAAGGATATGTTCATCGAACTCACATTACCTCCCCAGAAACACCAGCAGCGGCGTCAGCGTGAACGGACTCAACAACGTGCTGATGAAGACCACGGCGGTCACGAGCCGGGCGTCCAGGTTGTATTCCGTGGCGAGCACAGTGGAGCTGACGATGCTGGGCATCGACGCCTCGGTCACGCTCGCCTGGCGTGCAAACCCTTGCAAGCCGAACAACCCGGCGAACAGCAATGCGATCAACGGAGCAACAAGCAACCGTAGTGCCACGCTCAGTTGCAGGGCGCGCTGGTTCCCGGAAAACTCGACCTGGGTCAGCTGCACCCCGAGCAGGATGAGCATGAGGGGGATGGTGCCACCCGCCGCCAGCTCCACGGTACGCATGACAGGGAGGGGAACCTGGATATTCGCAACGTTGATCAAAATTGCCAGGATGGCAGCATACACAAGCGGGATGCGGAATAACCCAATGAGTGCCTCCCGGAAGCTCATATGTCCCAGCGACGCCAGAACCACGCCGAGCGTGTAGAACAGCACCGTCACGGTGACGAAGTAAATGCTGGCATA
>DAITPI010000438.1:0-4026 GCA_036833655.1 Anaerolineales bacterium
TGAAACATAGGAGCAGTTTTCTGCTCCCATGTTTCACGTCAGGACTTTGTCTCGCCCTGGTAGAGCACGTACGAATAAATCAGCAGGAAGACCGTGGAGCCGATGATCGGCGCAAACATAAACCAGAAGGCGGTCGTCCCGCCAAAGAAGCCGCCCAGGAAGGCCAGCGCGCCCGAGATCATGAATAGCACGGCGCCGATGCGGTGCGTCTCATTCCACACCCTGTCGCTGGAGAGCGTCCACGGTGTGCGGATGCCGATGAAGAAATTGCGCCGGGCTTGCCGCAGCATGAACCCGATGAAGATAAAGAGCAGCCCGACGGCCGGCAGCATGGCTCCGCTCATCCGGAAGTCCGTGAATCCGAGGTTCCATGCCAGGGACAGCCCGTAGACGTAGAGCATGAATGCCACCATCAATATGATGAACAGGTTGAACGCTTCCCGGAATTGGGCGATATTCGCTTTCAGCGGATCGATGGAGGGAACTACGAGGAAGAGCAGGAAGATGCCCAGGGTGATCAGCGGCACCATCAATACGCCCGCCAATTTGGAGGTGTAGCCGTTCACCTGGTCGTTGACGTCCCAGTGGGAGGCCATCGGGTCCGGCAGGCGGTTCCAGAGCAGGAGACCGGCGAGGATCGCGGCGGCGATCATGATCAATACGACGATAGTAGTAGTACGAGTGGACATTCTTTTCCCTTTCATGAATAGGTGCGATGTGCCCGGCGAACGGCGTTCAAGCCGGGCCTGGCTGGCATTATTTGATACTTTCCTTTGGCGCGTTGTTCTGTGCAATCGAGACCCTGCCGCTCACGGCGCCGAGGTTCATGGTGTCCACGGCGGAGCTGGGGACGATGACGAGGGCGCCTTTTTCCTTGAGCCCTTCGAAGAGCATGTTCATGGCGCGCAGGTGCAGAGCTGTGGGGTTATCCACGTACGCCTGAGACGCCTCTGCGAACGATGCGGCGATCTGCTTTTCCGATTCACCCAGGATGACGCGCGCCTGGCGCTCGCGTTCCGCCTGCGCCTGGCGGGACATGGCATCTTCCAGGTCCTGCGGGATGACGATGTCCCGGATCTCGACGGAGTTGACCGTCACGCCCCAGGGCGTGGTCCGCTCGTCGATGATGTGTTGCAGCTCTTCGTCAATGGCAGTGCGGCCCACCAGGATATCTGCCAGCATCATGCGACCGATAATATCCCGCAGGGCTGTCTGGGCTGCCCAGGCAATCGCCGACTGGTAATCCTTCACTTCGAGCGCAGCTTTCTCGGCATCCCAGACGACCCAGAACAAGACGGCGTCTACGTCCACAGGAACAGTGTCCTTGGTCAGGGTCTTTTCGGCAGAGAACGGCGTAACCATCACGCGGTGGTCGATCCAGGATGGAATCGAGTCGATGATCGGGACAATCCAAAACAGGCCCGGACCTCGCAAGCCATGAAATTTACCCAGTCGCAGCACAACCGCCTTTTCCCACTGGGAGGCGACTTTTAGGGCGAACAGGATATATGTGCCCGCAAGAATCATGATGGCAACGAACAAGCCGATCAGCGCGTCCGGAGCACGGCCTTCCAGGAGCACGGCGCCAAGGATCGTCAGGACGATGAAGATAGCAAAGATGGTTCCCGCGACCGCCGAGATATGCTGGTCATCTCGGCCTGATTTCCGCTGCACGATGTTTTTGATGAGTTTCGATTCCATTCTTTCATTCTCCTTATTGCAATTCATTCTGTTTCCGTGCTTTTGGGCGCGGTTCGATGACTGGCTTCCAGGTCGTTTAGCTGATCCCTGATCGCTTCGCTGATCTCCTCCCGGGAGAACTCCAGCCGCATGGCTTCGCTGATGTAGCGCTGAGTCAACGCTTCGAGCGAGTCCCGCCGTAAGCGCTCCGTCACCTCTGGCGCCGGGACCTCCGTGATATACGTTCCGCGGCCCTGCTGAGTCGAGATGATGCGGGCTTCGTCCAGGATACGGTAGGCTCGCGCCACTGTATTGAAGTTCACTCGCAGCTCTTCCGCCAGCGCACGGACGGTCGGCAATTGATCGCCGGGTTCCAGAGATCCACTGGCGACCTGTGCCTGGACCTGATTCACGATCTGGATGTAAATGGGCAGTCCAGAACGAAAATCAATTTGGAGGAATAGCTTCTTGTTTGTCATCAATTGTATCTTTGTATCATTGAATGAATTGTATCATTGTCCTAATTGTATCGCGTCCCCTGGTTTTGTCAAGCCCCCTTACAATTTCATGGCTCGGTCGCGGTTCAGGAGCTTCCACGCAAACGCTCGATTGCCTTGCCCAGCCTTTTCATGCCCTCTTCGATTTGCTCGGGCGGCTGCGCCACAAAATTCAGACGCAGCCAGTTTCGGCCGCCCAGCCCGTCTGGGAAGAAGCCATTTCCCGGGGCAAATGCGACCCCCTCCTTCAGAGCCTGCGGGAGCAGCTCGTCCGCTGACAGCCCATCGGGGAGCTGCAGCCACAGGAACAGCCCGCCCTGAGGCGGATCGAAGCGAACATCCGCCGGCAGCTCACGCTGGATCGCCGAGAGCATTACATCACGGCGCTTGCGAAAAATCTGACACGAACGGCGTAAGTGCGACTGATATCGTCCAACGGTGACATAGGCTTCCAGCCCGCGTTGAACCAACGTGGATGTTGCCAGATCGTTGACGCGTTTGAAATTCACGAGCGCATCGTAGACGGGACCTTCCGCAACCAGGAAACCGACCCGCAGACCGGGCATGAGGATCTTCGAAAAGGTGCTGACGTAAATGACGCGCCCGCCCGGGTCCAGGGCTTTGAGGGCGGGTTGCGTTCGTCCCTCATAGCGCAGGTCTCCTACAAAATCGTCTTCCAGGATCGGGATGTTGTAGCGGTCCGCCAGAACGATCAGCTGTCGACGGCGCGCGGCGCTGAGGCAGGTGCCGGTCGGATTGTGGAAGTTTGGGATGGTGTAGATCAGTTTCGGATGGTGTTGCTGCAAAAGCTTCTCCAGCACATCCACCTGCATGCCCTGCCCGTCGACGGGAACCCCTACAACCTCGAAATCCAGGGCGCGGAACAGGTCCAGCGCGCCTGAATATGTGGGGCTTTCTACCAGAATGACATCGCCCGGCTCGAGGACGAGCTGTGAGACCAGCGCGAGCGCCTGTTGTGAACCGGCGGTAATGAGCACGTTATCGGACCGGGTCTGAATGCCCTGGCTGGCTAAAATATGCGTGATGGTCTCCCGCAGCGGCGCATGCCCGTTCGGCTCGCCATAATCCAATGCCGCGATCCCGTCCCGGCGCATCACAGTCTGCAGAACTTTGCGAAAGTCCTCCGCCGGGAACAGATGGGCATCGCCGATGCCGCTGGCAAAGCTGATCAGCCCCGGATCCTGAGCTGCTCGCCGGGCTATTTGATCGGCAACTCGGCTGTTCATGCTTCTGGTCTGTGACTCGACGCTCTGTTGCCAGAGCGGCCACGGCGCGCCCGGATCATTTTTCGGGATGGGCAGCGCCGGGCCAACAGGCAGGACGTAGGTGCCGCTGCCCATTCTGGAATAGACCAGGCCCTCGATCTCCAGCTCTGCATACGCATTCTCCACCGTAAGGCGATTGACGCCCAAATCGTGAGCGAGCTGGCGACTGGCTGGCAGGCGCGTCTCGGGAGCCAGGCTGCCAGAGAGAATGCCGTGCCGTAAATAGGATTCAATCTGCCGGTAAAGCGGATCGGAGCTCTGTCGATCGAGTGGAATACGCACGTTGCACCTCTTGTTGTGAATTGGCATAATGGGTATATCACTCTTTCAGGAGTCAGAGTAGAGCCAATTTGGCTCAAATTGGTTCAATCCATTGAATTGGACTATTAAAGATTACTAAGCATTGGCTCTTAACTTATGCCACTTTTCCCCTACAATCAGCGATAGTAAGAAAAATAGGGCTTTACCGTTTTCAACGGGAAACCTTTCTAAACACGAAGTACACAAAGTCACGAAGGGAAAAAAGCCGATAAATCAAGCCCTTTTCCCCCCTTTGTGTTCTC
>DAITPI010000439.1:0-4015 GCA_036833655.1 Anaerolineales bacterium
AAGCACGAGTGCCTGCGCTGCTCGCGCAGTGGCATGGCAATGCAGAACGCAAATCAACTGCCGAAATACAGGACACTGAAATGTAAGCTCGTCCGCCCTCTTCACTGAATTCAGACCGGTCCCATCAGAGAGCCTGGAGAAACTGTGCCGAAACGAATCGTACTGCCCTCACCGAGTAAAAAGTATAAAGCTGTATTGACTTATTTTGGTGAAATTTTGCCTGGCGAAGGTTATTACTCCCTGTCAATCGATGTGATCCCTGATGGGTTCGCAGATTGCCTGTTTGGACATGCCTGCTTGTGCTCTCCCGAGTCGCGGTTCCTGATTGTTCAGGAATGGAAGGAAATCGAGGAGTTCACGTTTCCCAAATTCTATATGCTCCTGGTCATCGATGTGCTTGCCAAGCGCGAATGTGTCATAACGAACGTCGAAAAGGCAAAGGGCAATATCCTGCCAGAGAGTCTCATTGGCGAAAGTCCGATGTACGCGGTCACCTATCATGGCCAGTTTGGGATGACCAAGAGCTTTGAAAGCAAGGTCCAATACCTGAATGGCTGGCAATCCATCAAATAACCCCGGAGAACTATGACTTATTTTCATGCTTTTGTACTTGGTATTATCCAAGGTTTGACTGAATTCATTCCTGTTTCGTCTACGGCGCATTTGTTGATTGCGCAGAATTTGCTGGGCATTCCTGCCAATGACACGGTGTTTTCCTTTCTTATCATTATCCAACTTGGAACAGTGTGTGCGCTCATCGCCTTTTTCTGGTCAGATATTTGGCAGATCAATAAGGCATTCTTTTCCGCCGTGTTACATAAGAAACCCTTTGAGAACCATGAAGCCATGCTCGGCTGGCATGTCATCGTTGCAACAATCCCCGCCCTCTTCGCGGGGTTCCTGCTCAAGGGTGTGGTGGAAAAGATGTTCAGGGAGCCAGCCTACCAGGCAGGGATTCGTCTTTTGATGTCTGCACTTTTGTTGGCACTAGTGGAATATTTTGGGCGACGCGAGCGTAAGCTTGAGTCGGCAACATGGCTGGACGCCCTTACGGTGGGTTTGTTTCAGATTCTGGCGATTTTCCCGGGAGCCTCACGCTCAGGATCAACCATAGCAGGGGGGATGGTGCGCGGTTTCGACCGGTCCTCTGCAGCACGTTTTGCCTTTCTGATGTCTGGACCCATCCTGCTCGCTGCGGGCGGCTATGAGATGCTGGATGTGCTGCAACTGCCGGATCTCGGCGAATTTCTGCCTCTGCTGGCAGTCGGCTTTATCACCGCCGCGGTGGTCGGCTGGTTTGCCATTCGGTGGCTCATTGACTATTTGAGCAAGCGCTCGCTCTACGTCTTCGCCGCCTACTGCGCGATCGTGGGCGCGATTGTATTCTTTTTGCGATAAAAATCCGGCGGTCTAGCGCTTTGCGTCGAGACCACCGGGATATGACTATGGACATAAAATCTCTTCTCCAACTCCTCGTGGAAACCGAATCTCCTTCGCAGGATAAAGCCGCGGTGGACCGGGTCGGCGCGATCGTCGCCGACGAAATGCGCAAACTTGGCGCTCAGGTTGAGATCCTCCCAAACCAGCAAACGGGGGATCATCTTTTGGCACACTTTCTCCCCTCTCCAAAGGGGAGCGGGGTCGGGGGTGAGGGGGGAATTCTGCTCCTCTGCCACATGGACACCGTCTTCCCGCTCGGGACGCTCGAGAAATTCCCGTATCGCGAGGCAGATGGAAGGATTTCCGGTCCGGGCACGCTCGATATGAAATCGGGGATTGTCATCGCCCTGGCCGCGATCGAGGAAGCACAGCGAGCCGGCTTGACGCGCCCGATCAACTTGCTGTGTACGTCAGACGAAGAGATCGGCAGTCCTACCTCGCGCGTCCATATCGAGCGCCTGGCGAAAGAATCGGCGCTGGTGCTTGTGCTGGAAGGCGGCATGGTCGATGGCGCTCTCAAGACCTGGCGCAAAGGCGTTGGCGAGTTCTGGGTCCGGACCCACGGGCGCGCTGCCCATTCCGGCGGAGAGCATGAGAAGGGTCGCAACGCCATCGAGGAGATGGCGCATCAGGTCATTGCCATCCAGCAGCTGACCGATTATTCCAGGCAGACCACGCTCAATGTCGGTGTGATTCAAGGGGGGACGGTCTCAAACGTTGTCCCCGAGGAAGCTGTAATCCAGGTAGACGTGCGCGTCATGCAGCCAGGGGAGTGGGAACGGCTTGAAGCGGAGATGAGCAGGCTCACGCCGGCGCTCGACGGAACGTCCATTGAGATCACCGGCGCCCTGAACCGTCCGCCCATGCCGTTCGACGAGACCATGAAAGCCACCTTCGAGAGAGCCCGGCTCCTGGCGGCGCAGATCGGCATGGATCTCAAGGCTGGGGGAACGGGCGGCGCCTCCGACGGGAACTTCGTCGCGCCACTAGGCATCCCCGTGCTGGATGGGCTCGGCGCCGTGGGGGAAGGTTACCATTCCGAGCGTGAATACATTTTTGCAGACAGCCTGCCCGAGCGGACAAAGCTGCTCACTGTCTTGTTGAGAGACTGGTGATCGTTTTCTCTACCAGTTTCAGCGGTGAATCCATGATTGGCAGAGTGAGGCTATATGACAGGCGATGTTCAGCGGGTAGAAAATAAGAGCGTGCGTGGCGTATCCACCCTGCATACAGCGATCCTGCTGGGCTCTTTGTCGTTTGGCATCCTCGGATTTGCCCTGCCGATCTATGCAAAACAGATGGGCGCCAGCGCCCTTGAAATTGGTGGGATGCTTTCGATCTTTGCCGTGATGATCACAATCGCCCGGCCGTTAGTGGGCTGGGGAATAGACCGCCTTGGGCGTAAGCCCTTTCTTGTGATCTCTTTCCTATTCTACGCGCTGGCGATGATCTTGTTCGGCATCGCCCAGAGCGTGAGCACTCTTTATCTGGCGCGCTTTGTCCAGGGGATCGGCTCCGCTTTGTTATGGATCCCAGCCTATACTGTGGCGACTGAGCTGAGCGAAGGAAATTGGGGCCGCGCAGTCGGCAGTGTGGATATGTCCGCCTCCCGTGGAGGATTCTTCGGCACCTTTATCGGCTTTGCACTGATGTTCATAGTAAATCCGTTTGCTCTTGCCTGGACGCTATCCTTTGGGATGTATGGGCTCATGACCCTGATTGCAGCCTTGCTCATCTGGCGTGGCGTGCCGGAGACGCGTGCCGCACCGGAATCGCAGACGCCTGCGGAGGATAACCGGCTGGATCGAGATCGCCTGTTTCGTCTGATGGCAATCGTCTTCCTGACTGGTATGTCCATGGCGATGATCAGTCCCCTTCTGATGATTTTTCTGCAGGATCGATTTACAACCGATGTCCCCGAACTTGCCAGGGCATTCATCCCGGCCGGGCTCGTGTATGCGTATCTACCGGGACGCATGGGTGGACTGAGCGATCGCTTTGGCCGCGCACCTTTGATGGCCGTGGGCTTGTTCGGCGCAGGGCTTGTCTCCCTGCTGATGCCATGGATGACCAGCCTGCTCGCGCTTTCGGGATTATGGCTGCTGGAAGCCATTGGATTTTCTGCCGCTGCGCCGGCCGAGGGCGCGCTGGTCGCCGACCTGACCGGCAAGAACGTCCGCGGCACTGGCTATGGCCTGTACACGTTTGCTTCTGGCCTGGGGCTAACTATCGGACCATTGCTGGGCGGCTGGTTGTACGATTCCGCCGGGCACGCCGTACCGTTTTATGTCAACGGCTGCGCGCTGTTCCTTGGCGCGTTCCTGGTCCTCTGGTTGCTGGGCAGCAGGAAAGACAGACCCATCTCATGAGCGCTTTATGAAGCGGATTACCATTTTCTTGCTTCTTCTCTTCGCTTTATCCGCCTGCTCGACCGGCACGCCACCCGCGACGCCTCAAGTGGTCAACGTTTACTCGACCTTTTCCGCCGAACCCTGGCTCCCCGAGCTGTACGAGTGTGCACAGGCGTCACCGGTTCTCTCGCGCGTGGACGATCCAGCCGCGGCAGAGATCGTTC
>DAITPI010000440.1:0-3982 GCA_036833655.1 Anaerolineales bacterium
TTTTACTGGATCGACAGAGTTGTTGCTTCCTATCACTGTTCAGTTGTTAAAGTTCTGGTTTCAAAGCGGGCTGCATTGTACACGAGCCGCCTTGGCCTGTCAAGACATCAACAGACGAAAACACCGATATCTTTCGACATCGGCTCGTCAGACTGCAATCCTTTGGCAAGCTCAGGGCCTACTCACAGGCTTGTGTCTCTGACTAGAGACTTCTCAGTTTTCATTGATCTGTCAGGGGACGAGATCTTGTGAATGTACTGGCGAATTTTTATTATATGCACTCTGGCTATTTTGTCAAGAGTTTATCAGACAATTAACCTTAAAAATCGGTCTGATGTTTCTTGGTGCACTTTCAACGAAGGGTCATTCACTGACCTCTAAATTCGCATCGTTCTCTTGGAACGTACTGGCTGGTGGATTATATGCGCTCTACTCTGCTTGTCAAGGGTTTTCCAGACACTCTTTCGAAAAGCGCCTTCCATTTGGTTTGTCTATTCCAAAGACAGCGAGAGGATATCACAGCACCTGTTAGAAAACCGTCAACGTGGTTTATGAAAATCATTGGAGTATTTTTCAATCCAGGCAACGCTTTCAGCCACCCCGTCTTCAGCCTGGAGCTGCTGACCGATGGCCTGCGCACTCTTGCGAAGTGACTCGGTCTCCGTCTCTGCGATTGCCTTCACCAGCCTCTCGGTAGAGAGGTCTTTTACGGGGATCGGCCTGGGGCCCGCGCCGACCCCATAGACTCTCCTGCCCCAGAATGGTTGGTCCGCCATAAACGGCAGAACAATACTCGGAATGCCTGCACGCAGGCCGGCAGCCGTCGTACCAGCGCCGCCATGATGGATCACCATTTTGCAGCGCGGCAATATCCAAGCATGGGGAATGGATTCAAGATACAGAAGATCGTTCGAGGAGGGCCGTTTGACCTGGCTCCAGCCGGAAAGTATGACTCCACGATTACCTGTCCATCGTAGCGCCTTATAGACAATCCGATCGATGCGTTCTGCATCGCGATGGACCATGCTTCCAAAGGTGATACAAACCGGCGGTTGCCCTTCCTGAAAGAATGATAGAAGTTCTACAGGAGGCTGATACGGCTTATTAGGCGGAAAAAAGTAATAACCCGTGACGTGCACCCGGGCATGCCAATCCTTCGAGGCTGGGAGAATGCTTGGGCTCCACGCGCACAGGATCGGGGTCCGGGCGCGCAGGCGATCGTCTTCAAAGGTCCAGTACAGTTTTCGCTTCGGCAATCCCGCCCGCCGACGGACGCGTTCGAAGCCCAGCCGAGACGTCCACCACGTGAGCTTCGCTGACAAGTCATGCGTAGCACGATTCAAGAAGCGCGGTAATCCTTGCGGCATGGTGATGTTTGGGTACTCCCGCGTTGGTGTAAACATCGGAAACGTCTGGATATGAATGTCGGGTATGCCCATCTCGCGTGCCAGCGTATGCGCGCCAACTGTATGAGTAAACGTATGAATAACGAGATCTGCATCCTGACACGCCGCTTCCGTTTGACGCCAGATATCGGCGCCAATCTCGATCGCATGATCCATCAGCTCCTGAAGCAACCTAATGAAATTATGTCCGGCGTCGTTCAAGCGCAGGCTCAATGCTTTCGGATCGCCAGCCAGAGGCACAAACTGAATTCCCTGTTCTGCAATGAATTCCTTGAACCGGGATGGCGCAGCCAGTCTGACAGAATGACCATGCTCCATGAGCCCGAGCGACAAGGGAAGAAAAGGCTGAACGTCACCGCGCGAGCCATAGGTCAGAATCACGATTCGCATACAGATATTTTACCGGTGCCAGCGTGCTATACTGACAAAAAAGCCTTGCGAAGGTTTTGTTTGGCACAGAGTTCATCAGAAGAACCAGCCTTCGCAAGGCTCATGGACTAATCTTCAAGAGGCAACCATGACCAAGATCGGAATCATCCACCCGGGTGAGATGGGCGTTTCGATTGCTGCGTCTGCAATCCAGAGCGGGCATGAGGTGTACTGGCTCACTGCAGGACGCAGCCCAAACACGCGGGCTCGGGCAGAAACGCATCAGCTAACCGGGCTCCAGTCGCTGGAGGAGCTTAGTCGGACTTGCGAGACGATTATCAGCATCTGTCCACCTCAGGCAGCCGAGGATGTTGCACGAGGAGTGGCACACACGAGCTTCCAGGGACTGTATCTCGATGCAAATGCCATATCGCCGGAACGCGCAGTCAAGATCGGGCAGATGATGGAGACACATGGGATCGCCTTTGTAGATGGGGGTATCATCGGCGGACCTGCCTGGACGCCAAACGAAACGTGGCTTTATCTCTCCGGTCCGCGCGCCGAAGAAATTGCTGCCTGCTTCGCTGGTGGGCGATTGGAAACGAAGATCCTCGGGGATGAGATTGGCAAAGCATCGGCACTCAAAATGTGCTACGCGGCTTATACCAAGGGGACAAGCGCGCTGCTCTTGGCTATCCTGACTGCGGCTGAGTCGTTCGATGTACGTCAAGAGCTGTATCAACAATGGGATATGGACGAAGCTGGCTTTTCCGAAGAGGTCAATCGAAGAGTACGGCGTGTAACTGCCAAAGCCTGGCGCTTCGAGGGCGAGATGAAAGAGATCGCAACCACGTTCCGGGAGGCTGGCCTGCCGGACGGATTCCACGAAGCGGCAGCCGAGATCTACCACCGGATGGCAGGTTTCAAGGATGCCAGTGAAGTACCAGTGCTGGATGAGGTCCTCCAGGCATTGATCATGTAGGTCAAGATTGCGACTTGGTGGACATTTCCAATAATTGTCACGCCGGAGGCGTGATCTACCGCGTAAAAACAATCGCCCCGTTCTGGGGCGATCCTGTTACGACATTTCCTGTCTACCGGACAACGCTCTGAGTAACGTATTTTGATCGGCATATTCCAGGTCACCACCGACCGGTAAGCCCCGTGCCAGGCGCGTGACCTTTACGCCCAGCGGCTCCAGGTGCTGACTGAGATACAGGGCCGTGGCATCGCCTTCCATGCTGGGATTCGTGGCAAGGATGACCTCCTGGATCTCACCGCGTTCCACGCGCGCAAGCAACGGCTTGATCTTCAAATCGTCGGGTCCGATGCCTTCGATGGGAGATAAGACACCTTGCAGGACGTGATATTTGCCCTGGTAGCCGCCTGTTCGCTCCAAAGCCAGGACGTCGAGCGCTTCCTCAACCACGCAGACAAGGCTGGCATCGCGCTGAGAAGAGGCGCAGATCTCGCACCGCTCACGACCGGCTTCCGTGATATTGAAGCATTCCTGGCAGAGAGTGGTGTTCGCCTTGAGGTTCGACAACGCAGAGGCCAGGTCCTGTGAGACTTCTTCGGTCGCCCGCAGAAAATAGAAAGCCAATCGTGAAGCAGATTTGGGGCCAATACCTGGCAAGCGTTCAAGGGCATTAATCAGGGATTGTAGAGATTCAGGTAGGAGCATAGCGTGATTATCTTCTTATCCTTTTTACAACGATATAAGTAACCGTACCCACTACCGTCAGGACGGAGACACTCCAGCAAAGCAAAATGGCGATCTCTGAAATGCCCACGCTCATTCCCCGCCTTAGAACGGCAGCCCCCCTGCCAGCGGACCCAGCATCTGCTGCTGGAGATCCCGCGATTGATCGAGCGCCATATTCACAGCCGAGAGGACCAGGTCCTGTAGCATTTCGGCGTCCCCATCTTTCAAGAGCTCGGGATTGATCTCGACAGAGCGGCATTTTTGATCGCCGGTCATGACTACCTTGATCGCGCCGCCCCCCGCCGTCGCGGTGACTGTTTCTTCAGCAAGCCTGGCTTGTGCGTCTGCAATCTGCTGCTGCATTTTTTGTAACTGCGCCATCATCCCCCCACCGCCCATTTGCGGGCCTTTGTTAAATCCTTTTGCCATACAACACCTCGATAATCGATATCAGATAGTTAAAACTGGGGATGCGAGGCTCGACCATCTCTGCTTACATATC
>DAITPI010000441.1:0-1216 GCA_036833655.1 Anaerolineales bacterium
CGGCATTGACATGTTGACCTGTGAGTCTGGAGATAGACAGGAATGATACCATCCAGCCCGCGCCTGCCTCCGCCGGATCGGAGGTGTCTCGATAGGGGTGGAGAGGGTCGATAACAAAGCGCCTCTGAAAAATCCAGAGGCGCTTTTCATTGTTAAAGCTTGACCAGATGAAGATCGTGGTTTTTACGGTCCAATGTAACTCTGCCGGCGAGAGTCGAAGGCATCGAAGAAGTAGGTGCCGCTTTTGCCAGAGTCGAGGCTGGCAAGGGCTCCCAGCAGGACGCGCTCGATGCGGCGGGTATCGTTGTCCACGCCTGTCAGGTCGGCTTGCTGGGCGCCGTCGATCCAGAAGGTGAGGCCGCCGTCGTTGGCGCCTGCACCGGTCGCGGCGCGCCAGTCCAGCTCTATGGCATGGGGGTCGTCACTGAGCGGGATCCAGCCTGTCTCGGTCCAGGGCGAGCCGTCATTCAGGAGTCCAGCGCGGATCTGGTAGCCATTGGCGCCGAAACCGAACTCCACCCGGAGCACGATAGTAGAGCTGGCGCCATAACCTCTCAAAATGATATGGGAGTCGCCGCTCGCCATGGTGATCGTGTTCGGGTCGAAGTAGAAGCGGAGGCGGTAACGCGGCTCGGCAGTCGGCTGGTCGGAGGTGACGGACATAGCTGTGGTATCGTTGATGACGACCTGCAGACCGTTTGACCCGACAAGGGCAGCAGCCGGGTTGACGCTCAGGTCTCCGCCGCCGTTGGAGCTCGCCGACCAATCCGCGAGGTTGCCGCCTTCAAAGCTGCTCGCAAAGATAGCATCCACGGCCGGTTGAGCGGGGGTGCCTGTCGCCGGGACGTTAGTGGGCGTCGAGGAGGCGACGGCTGCGGGCGTGGAGGTGGCGCTGGGGGCGGGCGTCGGTGTTCTCGAAGCGGCTGTGGTTGCAGTGCTGGTCGCGGCCGGGGACGTGGCGGTCGCAGCTGCTCTGGTACTGGTCGCGGTGGGTGCAGCCGCTCCGCCAATGATATTTCCGATTAACGTGATGCCCACAGGATCAGAAATGTACGGGTCCGTGAAAATGGTGTTGTAGGAAATCACAACATTTCTGTTGGGCGAAGTGGAGAGGGCGATCGGCCGGGCCAACCCGCTCGGGACGTTGTTTCGGGTGATGGTCACGTTCGTGAATGTGCCGCCGCTTAGATTTGTTACCGGCAGTTCATCTCCGGCA
>DAITPI010000441.1:1226-3969 GCA_036833655.1 Anaerolineales bacterium
ACGCACCGATGCCCTTACTGCAATCCCTGACCGTATTGCCCGAGACCAGGATATCGTGCATCTGGGCGCCCCAACCATCATAGAATTCCTCACCGAGTCCGATGCCGGTGGGACGAGTTCCATCGCGGCGCAGGCGTGCTCCCGTGCAATAGACCATGTTATCCTGTACCGTCGAATAGGGTGAGTTGTCGATGTAGATGTTAGGGGCAAAGTTATCGTAGACAGTATTGTTCTTGACGGTGACGCTCACGCCGCGCGTGACGGCGATCCCCTCGCCGCAGTTGTTGTAGACGGTGTTGTTCTCGATCGTGATGTTTTGACCGCCGACCCCAACCTTCATAGCGCTCGACCAGCCAGTGGTAGACGTACCACAGGTCCCGATCCCATTCTGGGTGACGTTGTCGTGTACATTATTGTTTTTGACCGTCAGATACGTGCCGGGCATGGCGATGCCGGCGTCCGTGGCCCCTGTCACTTCGAAACCCGAAAGGTTGATGTAGCTGCCCCTGATCTTGATCCCGGTCTGCTGGGTGCCTCCCATGTTGATGATCGCGCCATTTCCGATCACCGTGATCGGCGCGCTTGCGGTCCCGGAGGCCGTCATCCGAAACGATTCCGTAAACGTTCCCGGCATGACTTGCAGGGTGTCGCCAGGCCGGAGAAGCGAGACGGCCTTGGAAAAGGTCCGGAACGGCGAGGTGATAGACCCGGAATTGGTGTCACTTCCGGTCGTGCTAACGTAATAGACATTGCCGCTCAGCAGGGGAGTCTGTTGTCCGAGGCTCTGCGTGCCCAATGCGGCAGATGCCAGTGCTGGCGAAGAAACTCCGATGGCGATGGCAAGCGCCAGTACGAAGCTCAGAAAACGATGTGTTGTCGTATTCATTTTTCTCCTTCTTCAGGTGTGGTGCACCCGATTTACTATGTCGTGCGCTATGAAGAGTACATTGCCTGGCGATTGGCTTGCACAGAAATTGCGCAAAAGCACTGAACATATCTGTAAAGTAGAGATTTGTCATCTCATCGTGATTTAAGTTCAGCGTACATATCCCTGCAAACCATTCTCTTCATCCCCCACATCTGGGTTGATCGGGAACGGGAAAGGCAATGCCCCCTGCATATGCGTTAATCGAAATTAATATTGCAATTTCATTGCGCTGAGAAGTGATAACCGAACAACCACTTGTAGACTCGGCGCGCCCTCGCACGAAGGCAGGGCATTTAGAGTGCCTTCCGGCTCACGGCAGGCGACCGGATATGTAGATGTTGTAACGCCGGCAAGGTTGTGCCGGCTTATCATGGAAACCCTGCAGATCTTTTGTCAACGACAGGATCGTGTTTAAACCAAGTTAGTGCTCCGGAATGGGAATATCATCCCACCGAGAGGGGAATAACGTCTCTTTTTTGTGCCCTCCGATTCTTGTACCATGAAGGAAATCCTTGCGCTGGAGGGATACGATTATGGGTCTCAAAGACTGCTTCGTTAAGCCGTCTACGCGGCAGTTCATCCGGGAGGCACGCCGGACGCCGGGCTACTCTTTCTTCGACCTGATCCATGGTTACATCTATGCACGCTGGCCGTATCTCTACATTGGGATCGGGACCGGGGAGCACCGGCTATCGAAATGGCTGGCGCCGCTGGGGGGCTGGGCAAACAAGTTGATCACCAGGAAGAAAGAGGATGAATCGCCAGGATCTCAGATCGACTTTGCCGATACCTATCACGGCAAGGCGGTCCCGCTCGAGACCGCCAAACGATTGGTCTCGATCGACGAAGAGATCAAAATCCACGACCTGGAGCAGGTCATCCCCTACAAGCGCGCCCGCTCGATCATCATGCACAACCCCGACCACATCGTGGCGCTGGAGTGTCCCTGCCGGGCCGCGCGCCCGAACCCGTGTTTGCCGCTCGACGTCTGCCTGATCGTCGGGGAGCCGTTCGCCAGTTTCGTGCACGAGCACCATCCGGAGCGTTCGCGGCAGATCACCCGCGACGAGGCGATCGGCATCCTCAAGGCGGAGGACGAGCGCGGGCATGTCCATCATGCCTTCTTCAAGGATGCGATGCTCGAGCGCTTCTACGCCATCTGCAACTGTTGTGAGTGCTGCTGTGGCGCCATGCAGGCGCATCGCTCCGGGACGCCCATGCTGGCTTCCTCGGGCTATGTCTCGCAGGTGGACCAAGACTTATGCATCGGCTGCGGCGACTGCATTCCCTTCTGCCAGTTCCAGGCGCTGGAGCTGGTAGATGGATACAATCACGTCGTCTATGAGAATTGCATGGGATGCGGCGTATGCACGAACAAGTGCGATCAGCATGCCCTGTTGCTGCTGCGGGACGAATCCAAGGGCGTTCCGCTCGAGATCTGTTCGACGATGCAGGAGGCATTCTTCCCGGAGAAACTTCCCATATCGTGAAAAGGGATAAAGCAACTCCCCCGCTCAAGTACAAGCGGGGGAGTTGCTTTAACGAAGTTTTACCAGAGAGCTAGGGGGTTGGGTCGAGCCTTAGACCGCGCTCCGGCCGGCTGAAGGCGTGACACCACGAGCAATCATTGCCGCGGGTATCGACGTGCCGGCTATGAAAACCGACGTAATCGCCGCTGTAGCGCTTCTCCCGGTGGCACTGCGTACAGACCTGGGAGGTAGGTGCCTTCAGGGTATAGCCCAGCGTCTGCAGGTTCATCTGCGTATTGCTGTCGTGGCAGGTCGCGCATTGCAGGGCATTGGCTTTCGGCTCCAC
>DAITPI010000442.1:0-3962 GCA_036833655.1 Anaerolineales bacterium
CGACCCCGCCTACGCCTGCGCTGGGCGCCACAATGTTAATGAAATTTGCAGAAGCCACCAGAAGCGCAAGCCGGTAAATAGTCTCTTCCATGCCGAGGGTGCGATACAACGAGCGGTAGATCAAGCCTGCCACAAGAAACCAGGCAAATTCAATCAGAACAGCCAGAAGGATGAACCAGATATTTCCGTGCTGGAGGGTCTGCAGGATACTTTCCAGCTCGCCAAAGCTTAAGTAGGCAAGAGCGGCGCCGAGAAAGATGACTGCGGTGAAGAGGAATTTCCGCATATAAGGAAAATTATACACAAACACCCGCGGCGCAAAGCGCTCGCGGGTGCTATTATCCGTTCCCGATGCGGAATTCGACTAATCTCTGCGCCGGCCCAGGCCTCCGATGAGGAAGACATAATACAGCAGCTGCATCACGGCGGTAACGAGACCAGCCACATAGGTCAGCGCCGCGGCGTTCAACACCTGGTTGACGCCACGCCGTTCCTCCTCCGACTGGATGATGCCAGTGGAGTAAAGCAGTTCCTTCGCCCGGGCAGAGGCATTAAATTCCACAGGCAACGTTGCCAGAGCAAATAATGCGCCCGCCGAAAAAACGATCACGCCCAGCCAGGCGACGTTGGTCATGCGCAGGACAAGCCCGATCATGATCAGGATCCAGCCCAGGTTCGAGCCGATATTCACAGCCGGCACCAGCATGGAGCGGACGCGCATGGGGAAATACTCCTCTGCATCCTGCAGGGCATGTCCCAGCTCGTGCGCGGAGATCGCCACCGCAGCTACCGAGGGACTATTCGCCACACCCTGGGATAGGAAGAGTGTCTTATTACGTGGGTCGTAGTGGTCCGTGAGCTGCCCGGCTGTACCCTGCACCTGGACGCCGTAAAGGTTACCCGTGGAGATCAGGCGCTGGGCAGCCTGGCTACCGGTGAGACCGCTGGTGGCGCGGATCTGGCTCCACTTGGTATAGGCGTGCCGCACGTACCATGATGCAAATGCCATCAGGAGGAACGCGGGGATCATGAAGATCAGATACATGGGATCGAAGAAAAACATGGGTCACTCCTTTCGAAAAAACGTTGTTATGGTACAGGTGTCAGCGTCAGAGCCGGGATGGAAGTGGGCTGGGAGGTTGGGATGGGGTTGCCGTTCAGCGTTGCAAGCATCGTCTCCATCGCCGCATCCAGCTGCGGATCCTTGCCGGTTTCATAGTCTTGCGGTGTCATTTCCACAACCACATCGGGCATCAAGCCGACGTGATCGATCAGGCGTTCCTTGGGGGTCAGCCAGCGGGCGATCGTGACTCGTGCGGCACCCTGGGTATCGGAGAGCGGCACCCAGTTCTGGACCGAGCCCTTTCCGTAGGATTTGACGCCCACCAGCTTGGCACGACCATAGTCCTGTAGTGCCCCTGCCAGAATTTCCGAGGCGGAGGCAGAGCCTTCGTTAATGAGTACCACGATGGGAAGGTCGGTAGCCCGGCCGTTGCCTAATGCTGTGTGCTCGTTGCGGCGTCCATCGCCATATTCCTCATACAAGATAACGCCTTTATCGATGAATTCCGAGGAGACTTCCACGGCAGTGGTCAGATATCCGCCGGGGTTGTTGCGCAGATCGATAATGATGCCTCTCGGGTTTTGCTTGAGAAGATCGTCCAACGTGCTGCGCAATTCCCGGGTGGTGCGTTCTCCAAATGTGTTGATATCGATGTAGGCGATATCGTTCTCGAGCATCTTTCCTTCCGCGCTGTGGATGGTGATCTTGGCGCGGGTGATCGTGACATCGAAGGGTTCCGGCTGTCCTTCGCGGGCTACCGTCAGCGTAACCTTGCTGCCATTGGGCCCTAATACCTTTAGACGCGCCTGTTCGGGGGCAACACCCGTCATGTCCTCACCGTCGATCGCGATCACCCTGTCTCCGGGCCGCAGTCCAGCCGCCTCGGCGGGGGAACCCTCTATGGGACTCGTAATGGTCAGATACTCGCCATCGGTGTCCACGTACGCGCCGATGCCTTCATATTCGCCCTGCAGGGAGGATGTTTCGTTCTCATATAACTGCGGTTCCATGTAAAACGTTTGTTGATCCCCCAGCGCTTCCATCATGCCGCGGATCGCGCCCTGCATAAGCACCTGATCGTCCACCGGTTGATCCACATACTGCTCGTGGACGATATTCCACGCTTCCCAAAACGGTTTGAACAGTGTTTGCAGATTGTTGGGCGTGGCATCCTGCTGCTCAGGCTCTACACCAACAGCGGAGGGCAGGAGGTCGCGCAGCCCCGGCAGCTGATCGGTTGCCGGCATGAGATGTCCGACAATCAAGCCACCGGAAAATGCCCCGCCCAGTAGAATGCCTGCTACCAATATGCCCAAGATCGTCCTGGTCGACTGATTCACAAATGCCTCCGTAGATGTTAACGACAATAAGGGAAAGATACTATGAGGGGATTAATGCATGATGAATGAATTATTACGAATGCATATGAGAGACGTTTATCCTTTGTAAAAGCCACCCTCGGAATTGTCAATACAACCAGCCTCTGTATGCGGGATTATTTGTCATCGCTCTTCCTTTCCAGTTCTTCCACCCGTTTTCGCAGCTCGTCCATGGACTTGTTTGCCGGTGAGTCCATCGGCTTGCTCAGAGAATCTTTCAAGGCAGACATCCAGCGGGAGTTGCCACCGCGGGTCGCGCCACGCGCGATAGCGTACATCGCCAGGTTTGCGCCCACGATCAGCAGGATAATGATCAATAACCCGATCGCCGCGCTGCTCAGTTCCATCTCGTTCCTACCTCAGTTTCTAATCACCCAGCAAGACGGGCAAGTGGGTCCAATCAGTAAAGACGCCGCTGGCATCGTCCGTTGGCCGATCGCAACCGTAGAGCAGACTCGCCATACCCACGTTCAGGGCGGCGCGCGTCGTGCGCGGCAGGTCGTCGATCATGACACATTTACGGGGGTCGGGCTCATCTGCCAGCTCCATGGCGATGGCAAACGATTCGGGCATGGGCTTGCAATACGGCTCGACGGCGTTGATGTCCACCACGGTCTCGAACAGGTCCTCGAGCTCGAGAGCCGTCAGGACCCGCCGGGCGTGCGGAATATCGGCGTTGGTGAAGATCACGTTGCGGGTGGGCAGCGAAGCGATCACCGTTCGCAGCACCGGGTTGGGGGTCAGGTATTCTCGTAAAGGCAGGTCGTGCACGAACGCCAGGAAGTCCTCCTTATCCACACGGTGGCGCTCCTGCAGACCGCGCAGGGTGGTCCCATACATCTTGAAATACTGCTCGCGCAAGAACGGAACGTCGTCGGCAGGAATGCCAACTCGCTCGATCATATACAGGGTCATGCGATCCTTGATCGCAGGCCATAAGCCTGTGGAGGACGGGTATAACGTATCGTCCAGGTCAAAGAACAGGGTCGTAAACCGCATAAAGGGATTATACCGTTCTGAGTGACGACAGCCTTGCGAAGGTTGGATTCTCTTAACCAGTTTTTACCTGAGCGATGCCCTCGCCAGGCTACGGCGCTTTCAAATACTGGTTGAAAAACGCGACAGTATTCCGGATAAATTCCTGATCGCCTGTCCCATAAAAGGTGTGCGGCATATCCTGATAATAGGTGCATTCCACGTTCTTTCCAAGCGCCTGCAGTTGGTCGCAGGTGGTCACCGACCAGTCCAGGGGGACGAGGGCATCCGCCCTGCCGTGGTGGATGCTTACGGGAGCGGTGATGTTCTGGAAGAAGTACATGGCGGAAATGGTATGTAGCGCCTCCACCGGAATATTCAGCTCCTCGAGCCCGCGCGTCCCCCCGGACCACTGGCGGATGGCTTCATAATTCTTTCCCTCGTCCCCGCTCATGGCAGCATACAGGATAGCGGCCCTGACATCGTCGCTGACCGTCAAGACGCGCGTGGTGATGCCGCCTCCCATGCTGTGGCCCCACAGGCCG
>DAITPI010000443.1:0-3962 GCA_036833655.1 Anaerolineales bacterium
GGGGTGCAAGAGTTGCAGCGGGAGAAGTCGAAGTGTCAATTTCGGGCATAGTGTCTCCAGGAAGCAGTATAGACCGAAATAAAGAGGAAGGCAAGCAGATTACACAGATGAGTCCACCAATCGACGCGGAGGATCTCGAACAGGCAAAGCGGTCGCGCGACGATGGAAGAATATTCCTGGTCGAGAATTGAAGATCACGGGTTCAAATTTGCCGTGGGCAAATAGCGGGGCTGGCGGCGGAACTGGGTCGCCTGCTCAAAGGCATATGCGAACTGGATCAGGGTCGGCTCCTGCCAGGCCTGGGCGATGAACGAGATCCCCACCGGCAGACCAAAGATGTATCCCGCAGGCACCGTGATATGCGGGTACCCGGCAACCGCCGGAGGTGAGGTGCTTTCCATGTCCCAGGTGTTCGAATCGCCGTTAACGAGATCGATCATCCAGGCGGGACCGCCGGAGGGTGTGACCAGAGCGTCGAGCCTGTGCTTGCGCATCACGGCGTCGATGCCCTCCTTGCGCGTCAGGCGCAAGTTCTTCGCCAGCGCGTCGCGGTATTTTTTGTCGCGCAACGATTTCTTCTCCTGCGCTTCGAGCATGTGTTCCTGCCCAAAATACGGCATTACCCGGTGGCTGTTCTCCTCGTTGAACTTGATGACCTCTTCCATCGAGTGGACACGGGCAGTGCCATCGAGGGACTTGAGATACTTGTTCAGATCCGCCTTGAATTCATAGTGCAGCACTTCGCCTTCGCTCTTGCCGAACTTGTCGAAGTTGGGCAGATCGGCAGGGTCCACGAGGATCGCGCCGAGATGCTTCATGACCTCGAGGCAGTGCTCGAAAATCTTGAGGACGCGCGGGTTCGTGCCCGCCATATTCCTGGCAACGCCAATCCGTGCGCCCCGCAGGCCCTCACGGTCGAGGAATTTTGTGTAATTGGAGGGATTCCGTCTCCGGCTGCCCCTTGTCGCCGGGTCTGTTCCGTCGGCGCCGGCCATGGCGGCGAGCAGGATCGCGGCGTCTGCCACGGTGCGCGCCATGGGACCGGCGGTATCCTGGCTGTGGGCGATCGGGATGATGCCACCGCGGCTGAGCAGCCCCAACGTTGGCTTGATGCCCACGATCCCGTTGGTCTGCGCGGGGCAGATGATAGAGCCATCGGTCTCGGTCCCGACTGCCGCGGCGCACAGGTTTGCCGCCACTGCCACGCCCGATCCCGAGGAGGACCCGCAGGCCGAGCGGTCCAGCACATACGGATTGCGGGTAAGGCCGCCACGCGAGGACCATCCGCTGACGGAACGCTTGCCCCGGAAGTTCGCCCATTCGCTCAGGTTGGTCTTGCCCAGGAGCAAAGCCCCCGCTTTGCGCAGCTGCCTGACGATGAACGCATCCTTGGTCGCAATGTGTCCCTCGAGCGCGAGCGACCCGGAGGTGGTCTGCATGCGGTCGGCGGTGTCGATGTTGTCCTTGATCAAAATCGGGATGCCGTGCAGGGGACCGCGCAGTTTGCCCGCCCGGCGTTCTTGGTCCAACGAATCGGCAATGGAGAGCGCATCGGGGTTGAGCTCGATCACGGAGTTGAGATAGGGTCCCTCCTTGTCGATCTCAGAGATGCGCTGCGTATATAGCTCGGCGAGCCGGCGCGCCGTGAGCTCCCCCGATTCCATTTTTTGCTGAAGGTCTGAGATCGTCCACTCCGGAAGGATCATGCGCGGGCTCCTGTGAGAGAATCGATGAGAGCGATGCGATTAGCGCCCGCCGCCTGTGATATAGCGCTCGAGCTGGGAGAGCATCATCTGCTGGACCTCGATGACCTCCCGGAGCACATCGCGCACCGAGAGCAAGCCGACCAGCTCACCGCCATCGTAAACGGGCAAATGCCGGATGTTGCGATCGAGCATCAGCGACATGCACTCCTCCAGGGGCTGGCTGCAGTCCACGGTGATGAGGTCGCCTGTCATGATCTCCCGGACATGGGTATGGCGGGCATTCTTCCCCAGGAGATCCACTTTGCGGACGCAGTCGCGCTCGGAGACGATTCCCACCATATCCTCCTCGGAACCCACCAGTAGTGCCCCCGTATTGTGCTTCGCCATCGTTTCCAGGGCTTCGAGCACAGTCGCCTCCGGGGCAATCGTGTAGATCTCTTGTCCCTTTTTACGGATCATATCTCGAACGGTTGCCATGGCTGCTCTCCTTTGGTAGAAAGATTGGGCGAAGTATAGACTCAAATCGGTTGTCTGGCAAGTTGGAGAGGGATTTTGTCCAGTTTCCACCCGGCGCACGCATCCCGTCGAGGACGAAGCGAAGTGCCTATACGAAGGACTCAGAAGATTTTCTGGTGAACGTTCCAGGATTCGCCGATCGAGCGGATCTGGTCGGGCGACAGACCCCCGCCCGGGTCTCCCGCAATCCGGTTCAGGAACTCGTAGTGCGCCGCCGTCTCCGCATATTCGATCTGGTCCGCCGCTTTCAGGATCGAATCGTCCGCCCTGGCAATTACACCGTGGCGCGCCCAGATGACTACACGATGCTCACGGAATGCCAGCATGGTCTCGGTGGTCAGCTCGGCGGATCCGGGGAGCAGGAATGGCAGGATGGCGAGCCCTTCCGGGAAGGTCAGGATCGTCTCCGGCTGCCAGCGCAGGAGATGGCGGTTGAGGTAGGTCTCGTCTTGATACTCCGCCACATGGCTGAGAAACGTGAGATACACCGGCTGACCGTGCAGGACGGTATGGAGAGCCAGATCTCGCGACCGCATCTGGTCGTGGTGCACCGCCAGATGGGAATTGAACTCGCTGGTCACACGCTTGAACTGGCAATCTGCGCTGGTGAACATCCTCCCCGTTCGCCCACCCGGGTCGACGACGATGCAGGCCAGGTTCGCCGCCGGCGCATCCAGGATATCGCGCAGCCGCCGGCCGGAGCCACTGACGATCAGGGTCGCCTCTGCCAGGTCCGGCGCAGGTACGGGCAGGTCGATGGTCTGCATCACGGGAAAATACTCGGTGACGTCCAGCTTCTGGCGGAAACAGACCGAGATATTGCCGGCCGCGCCTTCGGCCGCCTCGAGATTCACGAGGCGCTGGCCCGCCTGTCCCAGCTCGCGCAATAACTGACCCAACTCGAATCGCATAGATTTGATCACCTTCCAAAATGAGCTGGAACGATTGTATCAATAACCCCCCTCTTGTGCGAGCATTACTCGTACTTCAAAGCCAGCACCGGGATCATATTTGCGGCGCGTAACGCCGGATATAAGCCCGAAACCATCCCGATGATGGTCGAGAAGATCAGCGCAAAAACCGGCAGCCAGACCGGGGTGTAGACCGCCACGCTCGGCGGCGCCCCACCCTGCTGGCCCGCCTGATTGGCAAGGTAGACGATGGCGATCACGTTCAGCCCCTGCCCCGCCAGCCAGCCGATGATCACGCCACCCAGCCCGCCCAGGAACCCGATCCCGGCGGCTTCGCCCAGGAAGATCGCCAGCACATCCCGGTTGGTCGCGCCGACCGCCTTCATCAAGCCGATCTCGCGCGTCCGCTCGAGGATCGACATCGCCATGGTGTTGGCGATCCCGATCGCCGCGACCAGCAGGGCGATCGCACCGACGCCGCCAAAGATGAACTGCAGGATAACGTAGAAATTATTGATCCCCTGCACGAAGGACTGCGGCGTAAACGCCTGGAAGCCCATGTCGGTGATCTGCCCGGAGATATCCAGCACCTGTTCCACGTCCTGCACCTTGACGATCACCTGGCTGTAGCCTTCCTTGTTGTAATTGATGCGCCGCCCCTGCGCCCATTCGTTGAGCCCTTTGATCTGCTCGAGCGGGAAGTACATCGTCCAGTCGGATTCACCGCGGGTCTCTTTGAGGACGCCGGTCACGCGCACGCTGAGGTTCTTGCGGATCTCATTGCCCTGCTCATCCCACTTCGAGACCACCAGCTGGATCTGCTGCCCGT
>DAITPI010000444.1:0-3947 GCA_036833655.1 Anaerolineales bacterium
TGCTCGCCCTGGATGCTCGCGCCGAAATTGCCGGCATGGCTGGCTCCCGTCAGAGACCATTCCGGGAGCTTTTCTTCGTGCCGGGAAAATCTGCCCTCAAGCCTGGCGAGGAGCTGCTCGTAGGCTTTTATCTGCCCCTCTCCAGCGCGGGACAGGCTTCCTGCTTCAAGCGGATCATGCGTCCCCAGGGGGTGGCGTTGCCTATCCTGAACTGTGCCGTCTGGCTGGAGCGTGCAGGCGGTGTGATCAAGGATGTTCGCATCGCCGTCGGACCGGGCGGCGGCACTCCGTTCCGCGCAACGCAGGCGGAGGAGACTTTGTGTGGGCAACCGCTCAACGAGTCGACGTTTGAGACGGCCCTCGAGGCATTGCTTGCCCAGGCGAAGTTCCGTACCAGCGCTCGCCGTGCCAGTGCGGACTACCGCCGGCACATCGTCAGCGGTTTGTTCAAAGATGTCATTGAGACCGCGTGGGAACGCGCAGAATAGGATTAATGGTATGTCAAACATGAATCTCACAGTGAACGGTAAAGAATACTCGCTTGAGCCCGTCGCCGGGGAAACGCTTGCGACTCTTCTGCGCCAGCGACTGCGTCTGACCGGCACGAAGATCGGCTGTGAAGAGGCCGAATGCGGCGCGTGCACCGTCTTGATCGATGGTGAGCCGGTCGTCTCGTGCATCTATCCTGCCGAGCGCGCCGATGGAAAGACCGTTGTCACGATCGAAGGTCTGGCCCAGCGGGTGCATGAAGAGATGAAACTGCATCCTTTGCAGGAAGCCTTTGTGGAGCATGGCGCGGTGCAATGCGGGTTCTGCATTCCCGGCCAGATCCTGACCGCCTACGCGTTGCTCAAGCGTAACCCGGATCCGAATTCTGCGGATATCCGCTATGCCTTGAAAGACACGCTCTGCCGCTGCGCCGGGTACCCGACCATCGAGAACGCGATCCTGGCTGCCGCACAGGCATTGCGGACCGGGGAGCCCGTGCAGAAGCCTACGCATATCCCGGATTCGATTCACAACCATAAAATCGTGGGTCATTCGCATTTGCGTCCCGAAGCTGTGGAGAAGGTGACGGGCGCAGCCATGTATACCGACGACCTGGTCTTCGACGGCATGCTGTATGCCAAGGCCCGCCGGGCAATGATCCCCCATGGATTCCTTCGGAAGTTGGATATCTCAAAAGCCAGGGCGCTTCCCGGCGTGGTCGCGGTCTTGACTGCTGAAGACATCCCCGCCGAACACAATCATGGACTGGTCATCTACGATTGGCCCGTGCTCGTGGGCATCGGGGAGCGCGTCCGTTACGTGGGGGACGCGATCGCGATCGTCGCGGCAGAAAGTCATGAGATCGCCGAACAGGCCGCAGCGTTGATCGAAGCGGAGTTCGATCTTCAGCCAGTCATCACCAACCCTGTGCAGGCGCGCCAGGAAGGCGTCCCGCAGATCCATGAGAAGGGTAATTTGCTCAAGCACATCAAGGTCCGCAAGGGGAACATGGAGCAGGGCTTTGCCGAGTCAGACGTGATTCTGGAGCACACCTTCCACACCCAGATCACCGATCATGCCTTCCTCGAGCCGGAGTGCAGCATTGCGGTGCCTCTGCCGGATGGTCGCATGGAGATCTACGTTGGCTCGCAGATTCCATACCAGGACCGCGAACAAGTGGCGCGCGTGATGGGCTGGCCCGAGGAGAGGGTGCGCGTCGTCGGGCAGCTGATGGGCGGCGGCTTCGGCGGCAAGGAAGACGTGATGGGCCAGATCCATGTGGCCATGCTGGCGAACGTGACCGGGCGCCCGGTGAAACTGCTATTTGATCGCCATGAGAGCCTGCTGGTGCATCCCAAGCGCCATGCCACGCAGATCCGAGTCAAGCTTGGCGCCAGGAGGGACGGCCGCCTCGTGGCAATGGAGACCGAGCTCTATGGCGACACCGGCGCGTATGCTTCGCTCGGCGAGAAGGTCATGACCCGCGCCACAACCCATTCCGCCGGGCCTTATGACATTCCGCACGTGCGTGCCGATTGTTATGCCATGTACACCAATAATCCACCCGCTGGCGCGTTCCGGGGATTCGGCGTGACTCAGTCGGCATTCGCCGTCGAGTCGATGATGGATAAGCTTGCGGAAACGCTGGGCATGGAGCCGGTGGAGCTGCGCCGGATCAATGCGCTGCATGTCGGGAGCATCACCAACACCGGCCAGCTCCTGAGTGAGTCAGTGGGGTTGATGGAGTGCATCGACAAAGTCGACGCCGAGCTGCGCAGGCATAATACGGCCCCGTTCGCCGCGCGCGTGGACCCGGGCAACCCAAACCTGGTCCGCGCCTGGGGCTTTGCCGCGGCGTACAAGAACACGGGCCTGGGCGGCGGCGCACCGGATATCTCGGGCGCGGATGTGGAGCTGTACGCCGATGGGACCTTCCAGGTGCGCAGCTCGGCCGCTGAGCTCGGGCAGGGACTGGTCACCGTCATGCGCCTGATCGTGGCGGAGGAGATGGCTGTCCCCCCGGAGCAGGTGCGTGTGCTGGTCATGGACACGGACCTGGCTCCCAACGGCGGTCCTACCACAGCCTCCCGCCAGACCTTTGTGACCGGCAATGCATCTCGTTACGCGGCGAAGACGTTGCGCGACCAGATCACCGCCTCTATGGCAGAGAAGTTCGACGTGCGCCCCGAGCAGATCCGCTTCCAGGATGGCATTGTCCACGTCAATGGACATTCGCTGACGTATGCCGAGGTCTATAAGGAAATGACAGACTCCGGACAGCAGCCGCGCGTCCGCTATATGTACGAGGCGCCGAAGACCCAGCCGCTCGGCACGGGCGGCGACATGCACTTCGCGTTCTCCTTTGGCGTGCAGGCTGCCGAAGTGGAAGTCAACAAGCTGACCGGCGAGGTGCGCGTGCTCCGGGTGATCTCCGCCAACGATGTCGGGATGGCGGTCAACCCCCTTGGCTTGCAGGGACAGGTCGAAGGCGGTGTGATGATGGGGCTGGGCAACTGTCTCACCGAAGAGTACATCGTCGAGAACGGCTACCCGGTGACCGACTACCTGGCGCGCTACCGGGTCCCCGGGATTATGCTGACACCGGAGATCACCTCGATTATCGTGGAGCATCCCGTGGAAGCAGGCCCCTATGGCGCCAAGGGAGTCGGCGAGATCAGCAGCATCCCGACCACGCCCGCCATCACGAACGCAATCTACAACGCGGTTGGCGTCAGGATCGATAAGCTGCCCGTCGACCAGGAAGTGATCGCAAGAGAGATCT
Source organism: Anaerolineales bacterium (assembly GCA_036833655.1). Lineage (GTDB taxonomy): Bacteria > Chloroflexota > Anaerolineae > Anaerolineales > Villigracilaceae > Defluviilinea. The sequence goes on from DAITPI010000444.1 coordinate 3,272, forward strand.
GGGAGCGGGAAGAGTAACAAAAGAAGACGGCCCGTAGAAAAGGACTTTGTGAGAAGTCCTTTTCTTTTCTACGGGGTATACTACGTGTGGCTTTCTTCACAATGAAAACGCTGCCCGGGCCGGTCTGTCTTCTTCTCCCAGTGCTCGTACTAGCCGTAATTTCGCCCTATCAGGCGATTGGCGCGCGTAGAGCTGTAGCTTCTCCCACGCCCACATACGATCCCTTTGCCGAGCCGCCGCTTCCCGAGAATCCCACGCAATATGAGCTGGGCCGCAACCTGTACTGGCACTGGTGCATGACCTGCCACGGCGACCGGGGGCAGGGACTTACCGATGAATTCCGTCTGATGTGGGAGCCGGACCACCAGGACTGCTGGGGACGCGGTTGCCATGGCGGGCGCCTCGAGGACGAGGGCTTTCCCATTCCAACCGTTGTGCCTGCGCTGGTGAACGATGCGCATCTTGTTCAGTTCGCCTCTGTACAGGATCTATCGGAGTTTCTTAAAGCCACGCACCCGCCGCAGAGTCCGGGGATTTTGAAGCAGCAGGAATATGATGCCGTCGCGACGTTCGTCTTTATGCTCAATAAAAGACCCCTAGCGAGCGTTCCCGCTACAAAGACTGAATTACCCAGTGCAACTCCATCACCAGCCATTCCACCGGGTGGGGAACCTGC
>DAITPI010000445.1:0-3940 GCA_036833655.1 Anaerolineales bacterium
AGGTGAATCGTGGAGGATTGTTTTATCTGCCGCAAGCACAAGGGACATGAAGCTGCCCCTCCCGGCGGGTATATCTATGAAGACGAGCACTGGATAGTCTGTCACGCGCCGGGGAAGCTGGGACCGTTGGGGACGCTGTTCATCGAGTCCAGGCGACATTTTCTCGATTACAGCGAAATGACAGTCCAAGAGTCGGCAACGCTGGGAGACGTGCTCCACAAAGTCTACCGGGCACTGCGTCTGCAAACAGGCGCTGAACGAATCTATCAGCTCTCGACCATGGAAGGCCAGCCGCACTTCCATTGCTGGATTGTGCCGCGTGGAAAAGAAGTGCCAGAGCGAGGATTGAAATTCCTGGCAAGAGATGATTCATGCAGCGACAAAGAGGCGAGGGCGTTGGCTGAGAAATTGCGTGCCAGTTTGTAAGCCAGGATGGCTTCGCCTACGAAACATATGATCGCCACATTGACTATTCACCTCCATCTCCCCGGTTGCGCCTCTTTGAAGGAAAAGCGCGGGCGCATCAAGCCACTCATGGCACGGTTACACCGCGAGTTCAACCTCTCGGTAGCAGAGATGGATTTGCAGGACAAATGGCAGGAGGCGGTGCTCGTTTGCGCTCTGGTGGCAAATGGTCGCGGGCATCTTGAATCTGCCTTGCAAACGGTGGCCAAATGGGTGGAAGGCAACTGGACCGATGGCGATGTGATCGAGCAGCGAGTGGAGTTATACCCGTAATCGAGCACAGACAAACAAACGATTTGTGTAGCACAGCTTCCAAAATCTGTTACCATTATCGTTCCGGAGGTGCTATGGATCTACAGTTGAAGGATAAACGGGCGTTTATCGCCGGTTCCTCGCGCGGTTTAGGCTTTGCTACCGCACTGACGCTTGCCCGTGAAGGCTGTCACGTTGCGGTGAACAGCCGCGCCCAGGAGAATGCCCGGGCTGCAGCGGATATGATCACGAAAGCGACTGGCACACCGGCTTACGCGCTTGCAGCAGATGTCAGCGACGCCGGCGCGTCGCAGGAGTTGATCCAGTCTGCCGTAGGGGCGTTCGGCGGGCTCGATATCCTGATCACCAATGCCGGGGGTCCGCCGGCTGGTTCCTTCGAGCTGTTCGACGAAGCCGCCTGGAAGAAGGCAGTGGATACCTCCTTCATGAGCCACGTGCGCCTCATCCGCGCGGCTTTGCCCCACCTGCGTAAATCGGTGGCTGCAAGCGTGCTCACGATCACCTCGTACACGGTCAGGCAACCGCTGCCCAACCTGGTGCTATCGAACAGTGTGCGTGCCGCTACAGTGGCATTGACCAAATCCCTGGCGCTGGAACTTGGCAGGGAAAATATTCGTTTTAATTCCATCATGCCTGGCTGGACACAAACCGAACGCGTCATAGAGCTGATGGCATTCCGCGCTCAGAACAATAACACCACCGTCGAGGAAGAGATTGCCAGACAGGCTGCCGAGATCCCCCTCGGGCGCATGGGTGAACCTCAGGAGTTCGCCAATGCAGCGGTCTTCCTGGTCTCGCCGGCTGCATCGTTCGTCCATGGTGTGACCCTGGCAGTGGACGGTGGGATCATCAGGGCGATGATGTAATGAAATATCTCGCGATCCTGTTTGTGATCATCCTGCTCGTTGGCTGTACCGCCCAGCCTGTCGCTCCGGCACCACCAACCCATACCTCGCTGCCGTCCACGGCAGCCGAAGCTCAAGATGTCCTGGTCAATTTCTTAACCCTGCTCCATGCAAGTAACTATGCGGAGGCAGCGCCCCTGTACGGCGGTGAGTACGAGTCACTGCAGGTCTTCAATCCGGAGATCGACCCGGAGGATCATGCGGCGCTCTGGACGTGGGCATGTGACAACCGTTTATTGCAGTGCCTCGAGGTACGCTCGGTCCTGTTCCGGGAGTTGCAGGGCGATGCGTATGTCTTTCAGGTAGAATTTAGCAACCCGGATGGCAGCCTGTTCGTACGGGGTCCCTGCTGCGGCGCCAATGAGACCGAGATGCCGCCACAATCCCAGTTCGAGTTTGCCGTGACCCGCAACCCGGACGGCAAGTTCCGGGTGCTGAATACACCCCCTTACGTGCCCTGAATGGGTACGCAATTCATGGCGATGAATTCTGGTTATCTAGCAAAGGAAACAAATGTCAACATTAGCCTGCCTCAATTGCGGCGCCTCGGAACAGGATAGACCGCTGCTCACGATCCAATTCCAGGGAAACGAGTATCGTATTTGCCCGCAATGTCTGCCGACCTTGATCCATAAGCCCGACGAGCTGACCGACAAAATCCCCGGTTATCAGCCGTCCGATTACCCCACCAGCCAGGACGACTAATAGAACACATACCGTCCCCGCATCTGGCTCGAACATACAGATTCACCAGCCCCGTGGACGTCATTTGTTAATTTTCATGGGCAAACTGTCTTTCCTCGCGCGCACGTCGCTGCTTATCGCCTTTTTCTTCTTCATCGATAAGATCCTCGCCTTTGTGCGCGTGGGGATCATCTCGCGCCGGTACGCCGACTCCATCTATTTGCTGGATACCTTCAATGCTGCCAACAACCTGCCAGATGTCCTCTTTGCGCTGATCTCAGGCGGGGCACTGGCGATGGCGTTCATCCCCTTGATGAGCGAATATCTCACCACGCGCGGGCGGGCTGCCGCCTGGGATCTGTTCTCGCGCGTGGCGAACCTTGCTTTTCTGGTGACTGGCTCCATTGCCATTCTGATCGCAATCTTTGCCGAGCCGATCGTCAACGCGGAGATGGGCATTGCACCGGGCTTCGGGGCGGAACAACGCCAGTTGCTGGCAGAGCTGATGCGGCTCAACCTGATCGGCACGATCCTCTTTTCGATCAGTGGCCTCGTGATGGCGAGCCTGCAAGCCAACCAGCACTTCCTGTTGCCGGCGCTCGCCCCCATTATGTACAACGTGGGACAGATCTTCGGCGCCGTTTTCCTGGTGCCGCGCTTCGGCATCTATGGCCTGGTCTACGGTGTGATCCTCGGGGCTGCGCTGCACCTGCTCGTGCAAATCCCCGGGCTGTTCCGGTACCAGTTCAAATGGACGCCGGCCCTGGATATCCGGCATAGCGGCTTGCTGGAGGCGCTCAAGCTGCTGGCGCCCCGCCTGCTAACCATGTTCGGGATCCAGTTGATCGTCATTGCGCGGGATAATCTGGCCTCGCGGCTGGACCAGGTCGGCGCGGTGACCTCGCTCACCTACGGCTGGATGATCATGCAGGTACCCGAGACCCTGCTGGGCACGGCGATCGCCACCGCCATGCTCCCCACCCTCTCGGAGTTTGCCGCCCGCGGCGACTGGAGCGGGTTCCACCAGGCGGTCGAGAAAGCCCTCCGCGTGCTGATCGCGCTGACCATCCCGGTCGCGGCGGTCATGGCAGCCGGGATCAACCCCCTCGTGCGCGTGGTCTTCGGCTTCGACCCGGAGATCTCCACCCTGGTCACCTGGACGACGCGCGCCTATCTGCTCACGCTGACAGGATTCGCCATCCAGGAGATCGCCGCCCGCTCCTTCTATGCACGCAAGGAACCGCTCTTTCCTTTGTATGCCGTAATTCTGCGGCTGGCGATCTTTATCGTCATCGGTATCGCCGGGCTGACCTTCTTCAAACAGGTCGGCGCACCGGTGATCGCGTTTGCCGAGATCGCCCTGCTGATCGAATCCATCGTGTTGTTTACCTGGCTCAGCCGGCGCACACATGAGCCCCTGCGCGTTTGGAGCGCGGTGATAAAAGGTGTTTTGGCAGCACTCCTCGGCGGCGTGACGGCTTATGCCCTGGCTTTGTACGTGCCCGGCTCCGCTGTGCTCACCGCCCTGCTGGGGATGCTTGTCGGCGGATTGGTGGCGTTACCCATCATCTGGCCGGAAGTACGACTCCTGTTGAAGTTGTAGAGCGAGCTTG
>DAITPI010000446.1:0-3940 GCA_036833655.1 Anaerolineales bacterium
GTTAACTTCATCCGAAACAATACGTCCATCCGAAAGCTTGATGATCCTATCCGTGTGGCGCGCCACATACGAATCATGCGTAACTAATATCACCGTCTGTCCATGATCCTTGTGCAGGCTTTGGAACAAGTCCATGATCTCTACGCCGGTCCTGCTATCCAATGCGCCGGTCGGCTCATCGGCGAGCAAAATGGCTGGATCATTCACCAATGCACGCGCGATCGCCACGCGTTGTTGCTGTCCACCGGAAAGCTCATTCGGCGCATGATGAGTCCGCTCACCCAGCCCCACGCGTTCCAGAGCTCTCCGGGCGCGTTCATGCCTTGCCTTACCTGAAACCCCCGCATAGGTTAACGGCAACATCACGTTCTCCAATGCGCTCGTACGCGCCAGCAGATTGAACTGTTGGAACACAAAACCGATCTTGCGTCCGCGAACATCTGCAAGTTCCGTATCAGTCAGGTTTTCAACCGATACACCATCCAGCATATACGATCCGCTGGTCGGCACATCCAAACATCCAATAATGGACATCAATGTACTTTTACCGGAGCCAGAGGGTCCCATGATTGCCAGCATCTCGCCTTTGTTGATCATGAAACTGGCGCCGTCCAGGGCCCGCACTTCCGTATCGCCCATTTGATACACCTTTGTAAGGTCTGCCATTTGGATCATGGTTAGTTCCCTCCACCAAAGGGATTCGGAGCATTAAAACTGCTCGCCTGCAACAAAGAGACTCGCGCCCCTTCCCGCAGATCACCGCTCACAACCACCAGGTCACCGACAATGGAACCGCTCACAATATCCACACGTGCAGTTGAGCCATCGCTTTCCACCACCCAAACAAATTCTCCATTGCTATCATTTTGAATTGCCGAGATTGGCACAGCCAATGAAGCAGTTGCTTCTTTTACTTGAACGACAACATTAACAGTCGTGCCTAACGGCAGGAAGACATCATCAGCCACTTTATCCAGATGAACCCGGACGGTATATTTCACCAAACCGGAGACCACTTCACCGACAGGATTGATCGCCGTCACCTTGCCTGCCAGTGTAACGCCAGGAACTGCATCCAGCGTAGCGGTTGCCTGAGCGTTGACTTTGATCTTGGCAATATCCGATTCGTCCACCTGTGTTTCAATATAGAGATGATCCCGATTGGCAACATTGATCGCAGATGTCTCCGCACTGACCACATCGCCTGGCCGGCTCTCGACGTAAAGTACTTCGCCATCGAAAGGAGCAATAACACTCATCGAGTCGACTGTCGCTTGTGCGGCATCCACTTTGGCTTGTGCGGCGATAACGTCTTTCGCGTTCGGCCCATCCTTGAGCAGCTCATAGGTACGCTGTGCCTCTTCCCACTCACCTTTTTTCAATGCAAGATCATTTTCTGCTTCGATAAGCCAATCCTCCGGGGCTGGACCTTTGAACGTTTTTGTCTTGTAAACATACTGCCAGCTATTTCGTCTCGTTCGTATGGATACGCGCGTCTCGGTTTGCGGCACTTTCATGGAACTTTGCAGGTAATACAAATAATCAACCGCTTTGTCATATTCCTCCTGTGCATCTTTCAAATCAATCACGGCCTGCGCCAGATCAGTGTCAGAGGAGCTCAGCAAATCGTCCAGCTCTTCTCGTGCAGTTACCAGGTCCGCCTGGGCCGAGATAATGCTGGATGAAACGCTGGTCGTCTTTAGCGTCATCAATACGCTACCCGCCGTGACCCATTCGTCCGCTTTCACATTTACATTTTCCACAACCCCACTGGTCTTCCACCTCAACGTAGCGGAAGGCTGGGCCTCCAGGGAACCCGAAGCCTCAACTGTTTCGCCTACATCCAGCGAAACTACTTTTCCTTCAGTATTCGTTGTTGGCACACTCGCCTTGGCAGGCAAAAACGTCTGTCCCGCCAAAAGCAGGGCGGTGACAACGATAGCTATAAGTCCCCAGTTTCTGAATTTCTTATTCTTGAGTAGGTTCAACATAAGGGTATCTCCTTGTTATTTTCCTATAGGATACCGGGCAGATGTGCAGAATTTGTGCAGAAAGCTGGCAGAACCATGAATTCGTTGACCAAAATCGTGAAAAGCAGAAGCAAATCACCTATCTCTGGCGAGAAGGTTTTTAGGCTCTTCGGGAATTTCCGTGATAGATACCCGGATTTGGGGATGGGGGCGTGCGTACGCACGCCCCCATCCCCAAATCCGGCCCCCTTTCACGGCAAAACCTGGAGAACCAGTTTTGTTTTCAAGAATGAAGTGTTCGTTTTTTACGGCTCGCTGATCGTGACCCGGTCCATCTCGATCAGAATGGGTAATACATTGAACGATGATACCGATACGCCAACCTGTCCTGAGCGCAGACCATAATTCTTTTCAGTAATGGAATTCACCTCGTCGCCATTGATAAACAAGGTAAGCTGATCCCCTTTGCAGGTGATGGCATATTCATTGATCGCCTTGCCCTGCTTTATGGCGTTCGAACCTCCATTCGCTATCTGCTTGTATGCAATACTTCCGCTGCTTGTCTCCTCACCGTACAGGATGTCATACAAGCCGTTGTTGGCAATGTTGAACTCATACCAGCCCCCATCCGGGTCATACCTGCAGATCAGGCTTACGGAGTTATTGTTCTTGCCTCGATTATCGGCGCTGACCTCCACCCGCACGTCTTCATAATCATAGGCGCTGTAAAACAAATAATAATATACATATTCGCTGTCAAAATTCCACACAAGCCTCCCATCCTGAGCATCCACCGTAACTTTATCGGCATCGGCCTTACTCGAGCCTGTTACGGTCAAGATGGCCCAATCAGCAGAGAGCGGTTCATCGAACTCTTCGGTAAAGAACTGCTGAGCCTGGGGAACGGGCGGTTCTTCGGTCGGCGGAACAGCCGTGGGTTCGGGCGGGACCTCGGTTGGGGGTACGGTGGTAGGCTCAATGACCTGAACCGCCGTCGGCTGGGGCGGCGCTGTGGGATTTTCCCCGGAACCTCCCCCGGAACCCGCCCCAAAAGAACAGGCCAGCCCAACGATGAGCAGCAGGGAAACGAAAAAGAACAAGGGTCGCAAAGTTTTCATGGCATCCTCTTTTTCATGATATTTTGCGATAGTATAGCATGCAGCGATTGAAAGACAACGCCTGCAAATTATCAGTTTAATTACAGAAATGCCTTCGAGGTCTGTGGTACATTCATGTCATTATGCCGATCCCTGCCATTCTTCTTCTTCTCAGTTCGGCCTTTCTACACGCCATTTGGAACCTCATTCTTAAACGATCACAGGAAAAATATATTGCGATGGGCTGGCAGGTGCTCGTCAGCGGCATCTTTGCCTTCATCGCATTGATGTTTATCGGTCTGCCGCCGCGCTCCATGTGGTTGTTTGCCATCCTCAGCATGTCCCTCGAGGCGATTTACTTCATCCTGCTCTCAAATGCGTACAGTGATCATGACTTTTCCCTGGTCTATCCCATTGCACGGGGGACCGCGCCAGCCCTGCTGATGATCTGGTCCGTCCTGTTCCTGCATGAAAAACTGACGACCGGAGGCGTACTTGGCATCAGCATGGTCGTAAGTGGAATGGTCATCATCGGTGCGACCAGCCTGATCCAAAACCGCGGCAGTAGACTGCATCTCAAAGGGATCGCAACCGCCCTGGCGGTTGCCTTGACCATCTCCATCTACACCCTGGTGGATGGAACCGCTGTCAAGAATGGGCCTCCTTTATCGTATGGCTTGAGTATGTTCATGCTAGTCCCGGTTCTAACGACAACCTACAATGTCCGCCGTTATGGATGGACGCGCTTCATGCAGGCCTGGAATGGGCCACGCCTGCCTCTTATCGCAGCCGCTTTACTGGGTGTGGTCGCTTATCTATTTGCACTCTTTGCCTACAGAATGGCCCCGGTGAGTTATTCAGGCGCGATCCGTG
>DAITPI010000447.1:0-3936 GCA_036833655.1 Anaerolineales bacterium
ATTCGCCGCCGCGGCTTTGATCATGGCGTACTCGCCGCTGACGTTATAGGCCGCCATCGGCAGTTCCGGGAAGGCGTCCTTGACCACCCGGATCACATCCAGGTATGCCAGCGCCGGTTTGACCATCAACATATCGGCACCCTCCTCCACGTCGAGGGCAGCCTCGCGCAACGCCTCGCGCACGTTAGCAGGATCCATCTGATGGGACTTCCGGTCGCCGAATTTCGGCGCACCCTCCGCCGCTTCGCGGAACGGTCCGTAAAACGACGAGGCATATTTCACAGCGTATGACAGAATGGGTGTGTTCTCAAAACCATGCTCGTCGAGGGCGCCACGGATCGCAGACACCATGCCATCCATCATGCCGCTGGGCGCCACGATGTCGGCTCCGCACTCCGCATGAGAGACCGCAACCCGGGCAAGCACATCGAGCGTCGGGTCGTTCAGGACGTAGCCCTGTGGCAGACCGGCCCGGATATGTTCCCCGGTATTCAGAATCCCGCAGTGGCCGTGGTCGGTGTACTCGCACAGGCAGACGTCCGTTACAACCACCATCTCGGGGATCTCCCGTTTGATGAGGCGGATCGCCTGCTGCACAATTCCATCCTCGGCAAAGTTCTCGAGTCCAACGGGATCCTTTTCCGCGGGAATACCGAACAGGGTCACGGCGGGCACACCCGACCTCATCGCTGTTTCAGCCTCATGGACTGCTTCCTGCACCGAGAGCTGGTATACACCTGGCATGGACCGTATCGCGCTGCGTCCCTCACCATGTCTCACAAACAGCGGATAAATAAAATCGCGAGCGTTGAGCTCTGTCTCGCGCACCATGGCACGCAGGGCCGGGGTCGCGCGCAGTCGGCGCGGGCGGTGTACGAGGCTGGATCTTCGTGTTTCGATATTCGAGATGCGGTTCTCTGCTTCGAGCAGCATCAGGACACCTCCAGATTCGAAATCGCGTCAATCAACCCGTCGGTCGTGAATTCTCCGGCAACCACAAGATTCACCAGGCCCTGCTCGCGCGCTGCCTGCTCCGTGATCGGACCGATGCAGGCAAACACGGGATCCCCTGGCAGAGCCAGTGGATCGAGGCCGTTCTGGCGGGCGATCATCACGAAATTTTCCACGGTCGACGGGCTGGTCAAGGTGACAACATCCACGCCGGACCGCAAGGCTGCAAGGCCCGCCGCATCTGGCTGCGCGGGCAGCGTTTTATACACAGCGATCTCATGAGCGATGCCGCCCGCCTCGCAGATCGCTTCGGGTAACGCCTTACGGGCGATTTCAGCGCGGGGCAGCAAGACCCACCTGCCGCGCAAATCTCCCAGTCCCGGCAGAATCGATTCGGCGACGTATTCGTCGGGCACAAAGTCGGGTGATATCCCGTTAGCCTGCAACGCCTCCGCCGTTTTGGGTCCGATGGTAGCAAACTTCACCCCACCGTCCTGGGCGCCCTGTTTCATCACCAGGGAATGGGAGTGGAAGACAACATCCACGGCATTCACCGATGTGAAAACAACCCAGTCGTAGCAGTCCAACTTCGATAGGGCGCGCTCCAGGGCAACATTGTTGCCGATCGGCTGGATCTCGATCACCGGAAAGAAAAGCGGCTCAAATCCAGCAGAACGTAGCCGGGCGGCAAAATCATCTGCCTGCGGTCGCGGGCGTGTAATCAGGATTCGTTTCATCGCACTCCATTCCGTGCCAGGATTTCATCGGCACCCTGCGAGAGGGCGCGTTGCGCCAGGTCAGTGCCCAAACGTTGCCCATCCGGTCCTTCGCCGACTACCCGGATCGCCCGAGTTCCATCTTCGGAAATCACGAGCCCGATTAGCCTGACGTGGGAAACACGTGGCTTGACGAGGCATTCCGCGTACGCTGCCACGGGGACAGCACAACCGCCCCCCAGTCCGCTGAGGAACGCACGTTCTGCGGTCACTGCCCGGCGGGTGGAGGCATCGTCCAGCACTCCGAGCAAGCCAAGGGTTGTCTCATCGTCCGCACGGCATTGCACCGCGAGGGCTCCCTGCCCCGGCGCAGGCAGCATCACTTCTAACGAAAGCCATTCAGTGACATGCGCATCCAGGCGGAGGCGGGTCAACCCCGCGCCGGCCAGGAGGATGGCATCGTACTGCCCATCCAGGGCTTTGCGCAGCCGCGTATCCACGTTCCCGCGCACAGGCTGAATCCTCAGGTCGGGGCGAGCTGCCAACAGTTGGGCTGCGCGCCGCAAGCTCGATGTGCCGACGATTGCATTCCGCGGGAGCGTCGCCAGGGTGTATCCATCCTTTGCGATCAGGGCGTCACGCACTTCAGCCCGGATGGGAATGCAGCCGATCGTGAGGCCTTCCGGCGCAACCACAGGCAGATCCTTGAGAGAATGAACTGCACAATGGACATTGCCGGTTAGCAATTCATGCTCAAGCTCCTGCGTGAACAGACCTTTGCCGCCAATCTCAGGCAAAGGCTTATCCAGGATTGTGTCGCCCTGCGTGGTAATGATCTGCTCTTCACAGAGGAGATCGGGGTAAATGTCCTGTAACTCGTGGATTACCCACTGGGTCTGCCAGCGAGCGAGGGCGGATGGGCGGGTTGCAAACGTGAGTTTCATCATTCTCGAGTCTTGTAACGGGCTAATCGGCAGCCGTAGATGCTGACTTCACGGGGTCATCCGACAGGTTGAACAAGATGCGCGCCAGCGCCGCATACTCCGGCGCCCTGTGGGAGCTGGCTTCCGCACGCAGGAGCCGCGTAGGGTGATCGAGCAATTTCCGGACGAGCGCCTGGGTAAGCGCCTCGATCCGTTCCTTTTCTGCCTCGGTCAGGTCAGGCAGGCGGCGCAGCGTCTTTTCCAGCTCCGCGGTCCGGATGCTCTCGGCCTGCTGATGAAGATCCGCAATCAGTGGCAGCATGTCCAGGGATCGCAAATACGTTTCGAACTCAACAAGCTCTTCCTCGAGAATTCGCCGGACGTGTGGCACTTCATCCATGCGCCGCAGGAGGGAATCTTCGATCTGGGCATTCAACCCGTCGATGTCAAACAGCCGGACGTGCGGAATTCTGGCAACATCCGGATCGATATCGCGTGGTACGGCTATATCGATCAACAGCAGGGCACGCTCCGGACGGAGGCTCATCGCTGTTCGAACCATGGACGTCTCTACCAAAAAGTGCGGCGCCGACGTCGAAGAGATCAGGATGTCGGTCTCTGCGAGGGCCTGCTGTAGGAATTCATACGTGGCAAAGCCGGCGCCCCAGCGCTTAGCGAGCGCTCCAGCGCGGTCTAATGAGCGGTTGATGACCCGCACCTTCTCGACTCCGCGCTTGCGCAGGGCTTCGACGGTCAGCTCTGCCATCTCGCCGGCGCCCAGGATCAGTACACTCGCCGTTCGCAAATTTCCCAGCGTTTTCTCAGCCAACGAGGCTGCCAACGACGAGACCGACGCAGGGTTACGGCTGATGGCGGTCTCTGTGCGAGCGCGCTTGCCGGCATGGATCGCGGCCTGAAAGAGGCGGTTCAGCGTGGGTCCGGCTACGTTTTGGCCGCGCGCCAGCTCTAGGGCTCGCGTGATCTGCCCGAGAATCTGGGGCTCTCCGATCACCAGCGAGTCCAGGCCTGCCGCCACGTCAAACAAGTGACAGGCGGCATCGCGATCTTCAAAGCGATAGAGATACGGTTGAAAATCCTGACCATGGATGCCGCGTGCGTCCGACAAAAAAGCCTCCAACTCGGCATACGCCAGAAAATTGGAGGCCGCATAGACCTCGGTACGATTGCAGGTGGAAAGGATGACAATCTCGGCGAGCGAGGTCTGACTCTCGCCACAGGAGAAACGCGACAGCGAAGCCCGGATCTGCTCTTCGTTGAACGCAAGCTGTTCGCGCACGCAAACAGGCGCAGAGGTGTGGTTTAGTCCGAGGGAGACAATATGCATT
>DAITPI010000448.1:0-3935 GCA_036833655.1 Anaerolineales bacterium
CATGAGCCAGCGCTTGCAGGCGGGCGCGGATGTGAAGGGCGTGTTCGAGAAGGTGGGAAGCGAGACAGACGCGGCCGAGCTACGGACTCTCTTCTGCCGGAATGTCCCCGTGCGCCAGGACGGCAACCCGCGCTTCATGCACAACAAGTTTATCGTGATCGACGAACGGATCGTCGTGACAGGCTCCATGAACTATTCGACCAATGCCGAAGAGAGCAATGACGAGAACGTCATCATCATCGATAACGCGGAGATCGCTCGCCTGTATCTGGAGGAATTTGACCGGGTGTGGAATCTCGCAGCCGACCCCGACCCTCAGAAGCTTCCGTGCAATCTTCCCACGCCAACACCCGGATAAAGAAAAGAAGCGGCTCAGCACCGCTTCTTTTCATCAACATCACCAGGCCGGCGTCAGGTTGCCTGTTTCGTCTCGCCAGTAAGGCGCCCAGGCAAGCGAGACCAGCTGCACCAGGATGTCAGTCTTCCTGGGTTTGATCGAAACCCTCTCCAGCGGCTCGGTCAGCGGATCGAGCCTGTCAGCCAGCGCCGCCGACTCCGCCTCGAACTGTGCCTGCAGATCGGCCAGCTGCTGTTGCACAGACTCCACCGTGTCGCTTGCGCGTGAGACGTCGCCGCTCTCTTCGAAGGCACGGCCTGCTCGCCGCGCCGCGCTGCTGGCTCGGCTGATCGTGCTGCCGCTAAGGGCTTTGCGGCCCGTGAAGGCGCCCAGCAGTGTGGCGCCGAATGAAAGGGCGGTCTGCATCTTTGCCTGGCGCGCCTGCTCCTGTTGTTTTTCGACGGCAGCCTGCGCTTTCCGCAGGCGCTCCTGAAGGGTGGCGATCTTCGATGCGTACTTCTTACGCAGCGCTTCCACCATGTCATCGCGCTTTTCCCGTGCGATCTGCCCCATCCGGATCCGAAAATCGCGCTCGTCCTCGCCAGGCTGGGAGACTTCCTTCAGGCTCGGGCTCTGGAGCAGATCGATCGCCTGTGTGCCGTACAGCCAGTTGGTGAAGTCTTTGTTCCACACACCGTAATTCTTTGCCTGGCTGGCTGCGGAGGGCAGGTCGCTGAACTCGGCGCCGCCCTGGGCTGATTTTTCCAGGTCTGTCGCCGGGACACCGATCTCTTCTGCCTGTTCCCACGTCACCGGGATGGCATCATCCGTCAGAGCGGTGAGAAAGACCTTGCTTTGTGAGGTGCTCACCTTTGTTTTCGAATCCGCGAAATTGACTTTCGCTGCGCCGACGATACGCGGCTGGTAGACAAGGCTTGCGCCGTCCGACGCACTTCCGCGAACCGGCAGGAAGAACGCCGAGATTCCCGGCGGCAGTGCGGGCTGACCTGACGAGATCGCGCGCGGCGCGACAGGAGCCGCGGCAGCTGTCGGTGCGGCGGCAGCCACGGTGGCAGCAGTCTCCCGGGCGGGCGAAGAAGGCAGATCCCTCACCGGGTCCATCAGCTTCTTGATCTGGTCGCGTGTCAAGGGACCGCGCAGGTACGAAAGCACCCAGCGCGTTTGCATCAGCTCGGGGGCGTCTTCGTGCGTGTTGTTCATCAGGAAGACGCGATTGCCCAGGCTCGCCAGGATCCGCTCGATCTCACCCCGGTCGAACTGTGCCCCCGCGGCGGCGCTTTCGAGTCCATCCAACAGGCGAGCCTTGTCGCGCTCGGTCTGCAGCCGGCCGATGAACCATGTGCCGGTGTTCGAGAGCGCCTTGTAATCGAGGTCCACCGGATTCTGGGTCGCCAGCAGCATGCCGACGCCGAAGGCACGCGCTTGTTTCAAAAGGGTCAGCATGGGTAACTTGGAGGGCGGGTTGGCAAGCGGTGGGAGGTAGCCGAAGATCTCGTCCATGTAGACCAGGGCGCGCAGGCTGGTGGTGCCCGACTGCCCGCGCATCCACCCCAGGATCTGGTTCATCAACAGGGAGACAAAGAACATACGCTCGGGGTCGCTGAGGTGAGCGATGGAGAAGATCGCCAGTCGCGGCTTGCCGCCCGGTGTGTACAGGATCTGCCCGATGTCGAGCGGAACCCCCTGCAGCCAGGCGCTGAAGCCAGGCGAAGCCAGCAGATTATTCAACGCCATCACCAGCCCGAAGCGGTCCCTGGAGGGATAGAATGACTCCAGGTCCAGCACGCCGATCTTGGTCATGGGCGGGTTCTGGACTTGCTGGATCAACGCCGCCAGGTCCATATCCTGTCCCTGGCGCCATGTCGTATCGAGAATGTTCGAGAGCAGGATGTGCTCGCGACTCTGCACAGGGTCCGCTTCGATGCCGACCAGTCCCAGCAGACTCGTGACAGTGGTGCTGATGCGCTCACGCAGCAGATCGTTGTCGTCCCGGATGGCAGCCTCCGGGGCCGCGAACGATTTCAGGATCGAGACCGGGATGCCCGCGCTACTGCCCGGGGTGTAGATTCGCATCTCCACCGCATCCCGCAGGCGGCGAATGCGCTCACCGCTCTGCTGCCAGCTGCCCAGACCGTTCTTCCAGGTCTCCGCCTGTTTGTTGGCGTAGTCCTCCGGCGTCATGCCCTTTTGCCGGGCATCGTCGAGGTTGATCCAGGGCAGGAAATCCTCGCCGCGCAGCTCCGGGAATGTGAGGAGCAGATTGGCGAGATCGCCTTTCGGGTCGATCAGGATGGCGGGCACGCCGTCGATGGCAGCCTCTTCGATCAGGGCAAGGCATAATCCGGTCTTGCCGCTGCCGGTCATGCCCACGCAGACCGCGTGCGTTACCAGGTCTTTTGAGTCATAGAGCAGAAGCTCATCTTTCGCTTTTTGAGCATCGAGATCATACACCCGCCCGAGATAGAACGATCCGAGTTTTTCGTAGTCCTCCATGAGGCACTCCTTTTTCCGTGAAGATGCGGTGATACGTTCACCTGATTGTATAGCAAGAATCCCCTTTTGCGGAAGATAACACGTTCGTCCACCGCGTGGACGAACCTGCCTCTGGTCGCAAGGGGTATTCTTGCCGTGCCGATTTTGTGCAGCGCGCTCTGGTCTACTGGATCGGTTCGAGGAAGTAGGTTCCCTGCTGGAGGGGAGTCTCCGCAGACCATCCCTCGGCGCCGTCCGGCAGGCGGATCTGCCACCACTGGTAGGCGCGGTCGCCCTGTGGCGTACAGACGGGACCGCCGATGATTTCCACTTGCGTTCCGGTGGCATTGGTCTGCAGGAGGGGGGCAGCGATAGCGGGCTCGCTGCGCATGTTGAGCCGTTGGATGACCCGGGCGGTATCGCCCACGCTCAAGCGGCTCGGCAGGCTTGTATTGCAAGTGACGCCAGCCTGCGCTTCTGCAGGAGCGGCGGTTTCTGTTGCAGCTGCCGGCTCGGATGTCGGCTCTGTTGTGGGCGTGGCGCTCGAGATGACCTCGGTCGGCGTGGCAGTGGGCTGGGTCGTAGGGATCTTGGTCGGCGGGGCCTCGGACGGGGTCGGAGGCTCGGTAGCGTTGGGAAGCGCGGCGACGGCGGTTGGCTCGATCACATTGTTTGCCGGGGTCATCACCTGATGCGCCGGCGTAACAAGTGCGGCAGGTGGTGCTGGGTTGGTGGCACATCCGCGCAGGAGCATGAGGATCAGGATGGCAGCCAGGACCAGTGCCACAATCAATTTGAACAGGTCATAACTGGCGGTGCTGGAACGGTCCATGGTGGCCTCTATTTCTGGCGCGCCAGAACGCGGGCTTGTTGTAAGAGGGCGTCCTCATCGGACAGGCGCTCGATCACATTGCCCAGGATCCTGCGCAGGTCGGCAGCAGTCAGCTCCCCCAGCTGCTCGAAGGTGTAGATGCCAGCCTCATTGAGCTTTCGCTCGATGACCGGTCCGATTCCTTTGATGACCTTCAGGTCGTCCGGGACGACCTTTGCAGGCGGTTCTGGCTCGAGCGCGGGTGCCGGGACCGCGGCGGCGGTTGCGCGGGTG
>DAITPI010000449.1:0-3934 GCA_036833655.1 Anaerolineales bacterium
CAAAACAGTCCGTGCAGTCTTTGTCGATACCAAACGTATCGCCCCCGATGAGGCCAATATAGTTTGGAAGGCTGGGATGTGTGAGCGCATAATACTGGGTGAGCAACGTATAGTCCTTTGCCAGCTTGTTGAAATTCGGCATCAGCGGGTTGCCGATCACCGTTTCAAAATCCTTGTTCTCGAATATGATCGTGACGATATGCTCGAAGTTCGGTATGGATGCGTCCGAAACACCTCCTGGATTGATGGCAGGCGCGGGTGCGCAGGCACTCAGCACCGCCAACAGCAGGATACAACAGACCAATCGATTCATAACACCTCCAGGTATGGCTTTTGGTGTATTATATCCTTCATGGTCGTAAAACTGCACGACTGGAATCTGGCGCCACCGCAAGCCGCACAGGTCCAGAACGAGCTGCGCGGGCGACTGGTTCTCGCCTGGGACGATCGCCCGATCCAGACCGTGGGCGGGGTGGACATCAGCATCCAGAGCGAGTCAGCGCGCGCCGCGATCGTCGTGCTGGGTTACCCGGACCTCAAGCCGCTCGAGGCGGTAACCGCGGACGTGCCCCTGGTCTTTCCCTACATCCCCGGCTTGCTCGCCTTCCGGGAGGGACCCGCAGTCCTCGCAGCCTGGGCAAAGCCCCACAACAACCCCGATCTGCTGATGTTCGACGGTCAGCGCATCGCCCACCCGCGCGGCGTCGGCATCGCCGCCCAGATGGGACTCTGGCTGGAGCGCCCGACGATCGGCGTGGCAAAATCCCGCTTATACGGACTGCACGGTGAGGTGGGACCAAAACGCGGCGATCGGGTTGACCTGCTCGACAAGAACACGAATCTCATTGGCGCGGTGTTGCGCACGCGTGAAAAGACCAATCCACTTTACATCTCTCCCGGTCATCTCATCGACGTGGGACGTGCCGTCAAGCTTGTGATGGCGTGCTGCACCGCATACCGCCTGCCCGAGCCCACGCGCTGGGCGCATAAGGTGGCTGGCGGAGAACAGTTACCCATCGCAGATGACGATCAGCCCCGCTTATTTTGAGCATCACAGGAGTGACCCATGGACATCCAGACCGTAAAGATCGAAAAACCCGAAGCCGTCAATTTCATTCTGGGACAGTCGCATTTCATCAAGACCGTCGAGGATATTCACGAAGCGCTGGTGACCACGGTGCCAGGCATCCGCTTCGGGCTGGCGTTCTGCGAGGCATCCGGCAAATGCCTCATCCGCTGGAGCGGCACAGACGAAGCGCTGGTCGAGCTGGCGAGGCGCAACGCGCAGGCGATCGGCGCAGGTCACTCCTTCATCCTTTTCCTGGGGGAAGGCTATTATCCGATCAATGTCCTGAATACCCTCAAGAACGTGCCCGAGGTGGCGCGCATCTTCTGCGCCACTGCCAACCCCACCGAAGTCCTGGTTGCACAGACCGGACAGGGCCGCGGCATCCTCGGCGTGGTGGATGGATTTTCCCCGCAAGGCGTCGAGGACGAGGAAGGCATTACCTGGCGCAAAGACTTCCTGCGCATGATCGGCTATAAAATCAAGTAGAACGGGCGGACAGCCCGCCAATTGCCGGTCTTTGCCGCAAAAACCGCGCCAGATCCTGCAAATCCAGCAACTTAACCCACCATTAGAGTTTCCCGGTAGTCCCAATGGGCTCACGCCGACGCCCGATCCCCGTGCTAGAATAGCCGAGCTTTTCCCGGAGCGAACCTCATGACTACACGCCGAGCACCCTCCAAGATCATCCCCAGAGCTTTCCCGGGCATCAAGCCAGACGAGATCGAGGAACTGATCCTGAACAGTCAGGTCCGCTCGTACATGCCGGGCGATATCCTGTGCCAGGAAAACGCCCTCGAGGACCGCTTCTATATGATCCTGGAAGGGGAAGCCGAGGTCACCAAGAACATTAACAACAACGATTCACGCTTGCTCCAGACCCTGGGACCCGGCGATTTTTTCGGCGAGATGGCGCTGATCCATAACGCGCCGCGCGCCGCCACCGTGATCGCCAAATCGGCGCTGACGGCCCTCGAGCTGGACAAACCCGCCTTCGACCGGGTGGTGCACAAGAGCAGCAGCATCGCGATGGCGATGGTCAGCGTGATCAGTAACCGGCTGCGCCAGAACGACCAGATGGCGGTCGACGACCTGCGCGTCCGGGCAAGCGAGCTGGCAGACGCCTACCAGAAGCTGGCGGAGCAGGACCTGGCGCGGCGGGAGTTCCTGACGAACGTCGCCCACGAGCTCCGTACGCCCCTGATGGTCGCCAGCGGCTACCTGCAGATGCTGCAAAAAGGCATCATGCAGGGCGAGCAGCTCAAAGCTGGCATCGAGACCGTCGGGCGGAACGTGCAGCAGATCGTGACCCTCGTCAACGATATTCTCTTCCTCCAGGAGATGGACCTGGTGCTGCCGGAGTTCCAGCCCGTGGACATGAACGAAGTGGCGCGCACGGTCGTGGAGAAGTATGCCGCCAGCGCCCGCGAGCACGGCATGAACGTGCGCCTCACGCCCAGCCCAAACCTGCCTCCGGTTTCGGGCGACCCCAAGTCCCTGGAGCGGGCGCTGATGGCGCTGCTCGATAACGCGATCAAGTTCAGCCCTTACGGCGGCGAAGTGAAGATAAATTTGAGCGGGAACGGCGAGAAGGTGTTTGTCGCCGTGGAAGATCAGGGGATCGGTATCGCCCAGGCAGACCTGAAACGCATCTTCGATCGTTTCTACCATCTCGAGCGGAGCGGAGACGATCTCTTTGGCGGCATCGGACTCGGACTTGCCATCACCCGCCAGGTCATCAAGCAGCACCAGGGCAGCCTCGACGTGGTGAGTGCGCCAGGAAAAGGCAGCACATTTACACTTACGCTCAAGCAATGGAGGTAGAGCAAACACTTACTCTAGAGTACAGAAAGGTACCTCAATGGAAGAGAAAAAGTTCAAGACCCTTGTCAGCGCGCTGCTGGCAATCATTTTCCTCGCAGCCTGTTCAGCCGCACCGCCCCTCCCCCCGACAACGCAAGAACCCATCGAAACGCAGGCGACCGAAGCGAGCGCGGCCGCTCTCGCCACCGAACCGGGCACGACCACCGCGAGCAGCGGGATGCCGGTCGCGGGCGAAGGCCTTTGCGCCAATGCCTATTATCCCGTCCGGCAGGGCGCCACCTGGAGCTACAAGAGCACCGGCGGACCCGCCGGGGAATACAGCTTTACCGATACGATCACAGCCGTCGGCCAGGACAGCTTCACGCTGACCACACAGATCGGAAATATCACGAACCACCAGGATTGGAACTGTACAGCCGAAGGGCTGCTTGCCCACCAGCTTGGCGGCGCGCCGGCTGCCATGCTCAACTCGCAGGGCATCCAGCTCACACTGAACGCCACGAACGCCAGCGGCGTGGTCTTCCCCCCGCAGATCAATGCCGGCGACGAGTGGCAGCACACCCTGCACGTGGCGGGTAACGTGAAGGTTGCCAATGAAGAAGGCGAAGCGCAGGGCACCGTTCAGATGGACTTCAACGCCGTTGGAGAGGAAAGCGTGACCGTCCCGGCCGGGATGTTCGACGCCATGAAGATCGACGTGGATACGGCACTGAACGTCAACGTCAACTACGGAGGGCTCACCTTACCGGTCAGCTTCTCCGCCAGGCACACGTACTGGTTTGTCCAGGGTGTCGGCTGGGTGAAAGCCACCGGCACGGGGACCGTGCTCGCGACGTCGTTCAGCGAGACCACCGAGCTCCAGTCCTACAGCATCCCCTAACCCTCTCCCCTTAAACGCCTGACCCCTCTCGCGCTGACAGCGTGCCCTTTGGGCAGCGGAGTGCCGTTCTCGTCGGCACGCAGTCCAAGCGGAGAGGGGCCTTTTATTCCGCAAACACCACAACCAAACTCCCCCCCTCATCGTAATACGACCGCGCTGCGAAG
>DAITPI010000450.1:0-3923 GCA_036833655.1 Anaerolineales bacterium
CGGGCTCACTGCCGAGGAGCGCGCCCGGGTCGGCATTCCCGATAACCTGGTGCGCCTCTCGACCGGCATCGAATCCCTCGAAGACATTCTGGTGG
This sequence comes from Anaerolineales bacterium, assembly GCA_036833655.1. Classification (GTDB taxonomy): domain Bacteria; phylum Chloroflexota; class Anaerolineae; order Anaerolineales; family Villigracilaceae; genus Defluviilinea. The sequence goes on from DAITPI010000450.1 coordinate 96, forward strand.
ACCTCGAGTCTGCGCTCGGTAGTATCTAGATCCCTGGTGGGCGCCCGGCGGATAGGGCTTGCCCGGCCGGTGATACAATAAAAATATCGGCCGCATTCAACAACGACAGGAGCCTGCAACATGAGCAAAGAAGATGAACTCCGTGAGGTCCTCGATGAAGCCGTGAGGAGTATTGCAGATGCACAAAGCAACCCGCGTACCTGGCTTGCCTGGATGGTCTATCTGCTGAGACGGCTGGAGGAGAAAGCCACGAACGAGAATCCCGCCTACAGGGAATCCTTCCTCGAGATGCTATCCGCCCTGCAGGATGAGATCCGTAATCGTAACCGGACAGGCGGCTGGCACTAGCCCGTTTGGTGGCAGTCACCGACTAGTCAAGTTTCAAACGATTGGGATAAGGAGAAGAAACATGAATCAACTGGATGTACCGGATCTCCCGCCAGCCCCTCCTGCTCCACCGGAATCCACATTGCCCTCCAGCACACTGGCGATTGTCAGCCTCGTCGCTGCCCTGCTGGGATTTACCTTTGTGCCGGTGATGGGTGGGATCGTAGCGATCGTGACCGGCTACCTGGCGCGCAACGAGACGCGTTCCGTTCCGCCACGCGCCTCCGGAGATGGCATGGCAACTGCGGGTATCATCATGGGCTGGATTCAGGTGGGTCTGCTGTTCCTGGGTGTTTGTTGCGCGCTCGTCTATTTTGCCTTTGTGCTGGGCTGGTTCGCGACCTCCAACCGATAAAGAGCGCTGTGTGGCAACGCGCCCTCCGTTCTGCGTTAAAATGAGGCGGCTGCGGTATTCATCCTATCATAGACACGAAAGGAGATACTTATGGGAAACGCTGGAAAGAAAGATAAAGGCAATAAGGAACAGAGAAAGAAGCCGAAGCTCAATATCAAGGAGAAGCGCAAGCTGAAGAACGAAAAGAAGAACAAGTAAAGCATGGTTCTTGCGTCGATCAGGAGCCATTCGTACAAATGCAAATGAGGAAGCCCGAGGCTTCCTCATTTGCATTCATCCATAAGACGGTCAGGGTGCGGTGGCGGTAAAGGCGTCTGCCAGGAACGCCGTGGATGTGTCCGGATTGGTCACGCGTAGATCCCATTGCTGGGTGCCAAAACCCGGATTTGCCGCAACATTGACCGCAGCCACAATGGTGGTTGGGTTAACCACCTGGATGGTCAGGACCTGCGGCGCTGTCCCTTGCCCGCCTTCAAAGAGCACCACCGCGCCATTGGCAAACCCCGAGCCCGTGATGGTCACGTTGACTGTCGTTCCCGTCTGGGCGGTGTTCGGCGTGACGTTGAGGATCGCCGGCTGTGGCGTGTTCGTGACGGTTGGTAAGGCTGGCTGTGTTGCCGTCGCCACAGGCAGCGTGGCGGAGGGCACCGCAAAGGTGTTTGTCGGCGCCGCGGTGGCTGTGATGACGTTGGGCGAAGGCGGGATCGGACTTAGGGTGAATGTCATCGTCGGCAGAGGCGTTAGAGAAACAACGGGAGTGGGGGAGGCGACCGGTGAGGCCGTCGGGGTGATGATGATCGGGCTGCCGAATTCTCGCCAACCCAGGTCCGGTGCCGCGCCGATGAAACCGGCGATGGGGTTGGCTGGCACCGGCTCCCCGCTGACGGTCAGATATTGCACCACGCCACGATCGATTGCCGGCGAATTGCCCTGCAAAAGCAAACCGCTAAAGTCGTCGTCGATCGTCTCCCAGGCGCCATCTGGGCCCGGGTTGGGCGAGGCACTAAAACGTGGATCCTGCCCGGAGATGAGCCCCGGTCCCAGCGTGGACTGGTCCACATCCACCGCGTTGTTATAAAAAAGAGTATAGGCGACGACCGAGTTCTCGCCGGGGTCGCCCTGCACCCGCCATACGCCGCGTCCGGCGGAATTCACGATGATATTGTTGAACGCCACCAGATTATCGCCGCCCGAGATCCCGTGATTGTTGCCATAGAAAGTATTGTTGAAAACTCGAATTGCTTCGGCCATATCGGCGCCCGATAGGTCCTCCACCGTATTTGCATTTGCCATGAGTCCAATGCCTGCGCGTTGGCTGTTGGCGATCAGGTTGCCGACGATGACGAAGCGCCGGTTGGTATCCTGGGGGTCATTGGGATAGTCGATCAGCTGGATGCCATCCTCGGCGCTGCCAATGATCATGTTGTTCCAGATATTGATCTCCATCGGTCCGGGTGGCGAGGGTTTCTCCTCCAGGCTGGCTTCGATGCCGTCATCGCCGGCATACAGGATGCGGTTGTTCTCGATTAGAAGCGGACGGTCGAGCCCGCTGAGATGGATCGCATCGTCGACCGGCTTGAAATATACGTTGTTGCGGTTGCTGCCGCCCGAGCCCCAGTGATAGTTGACCGCGATCACGGAAGAGGGGAAGAAGTTGAATTCGATGCTCACCGGAGAGGAGACGTCGATTCCGCTGTTGCCGCCCTGGATGACAAAGCCGCGGACGGTGGGCCACTGCGTCAGGCTTGGAGCAATGGTGACGGTGGGCAGTCCTGCGCCGCCGTTGATCACAGTCTTATTGCGCGCGGCATCCACCTGATCGAAGGTTTCGGCAGTGATCGTTACGGGGCGATCGATTATGAGGTTCTCATTGTACGTGCCCTCACGTACCTGGATAATGTCCGCTGGCTGCGCGGCATTGATCGCGGCCTGGATGCTGGCAAAATCCTGCGGAACTCTGAGTAGCGTTACTGCCTGCTCGCGCCGGTTGAGCGCCAGCACGCCGGCCGCGACGCCAATGAGAATAATGCATGTAATGATCGCAGCAATTGTCCACAGGCTGCGGTTGATGGGTCGGTCGAACATCGATACCTCCAGAGAGTCCCCGTAACAATTCCAGAACTCTACGAAAACTGCCGCTTGTCTCCCGCATGTTCCACATGCGTAACCAAACTCTTTCGATGCGTTGCAGGCTAAAATTGAAACTCCGAGTTCGAATAATTATGCGGCACTCTGTAAAACGATCTGGCGAATGAATTGTTCTACCCCGCATTTTCTCAAGGAACTCTCATCCTCTTTCCGCAGCGGATTGAGCCACTTTTAAGCTCATCTCAGTAAGCACTCATCTTGTCTGGCTAGTATGGAGGGGCTGCAACAAGGGCTCTCCAAAACGCAAATCGAATACCCCAGAAATCAGAAAGAAAAGGAGTAAGAATGTTCACGACTCGAATCGCAAAACAACGCTCCCTCATCGCCGTATTAATCCTGACTCTCAGTCTCGCCATGGTGGCTGCCGTGCAACCGTTCCCAGGCGTGATCCCGTTGCCGCTCGGGTTCGCGCCCGAAGGCATCGCCAGCGGCAATGGCACGATCTTCTACGTGGGATCGATTCCCACAGGCGACATCTTCCGCGGTGACCTACGTACCGGTGAAGGCGAAGTCTTCATCGATGCGCCAGACGGACGCAATGCCATTGGCATGAAGTTCGATCCTCGTTCGGGTTATCTGTTCGTAGCGGGTGGACCGAGCGGCAAAGCTTATGTCTACGACACGAAGACCGGCGCGACGGTTGCAGAGATCCAGCTTTCCACAGATACGAGCTTTATCAACGATGTGGTGGTGACGCGGGATGCAGTCTATTTCACCGACTCCTTCCAGCCTGAGTTGTATAGCGTGCCTCTGGAGCGTAATGGCCAGTTGGCGGAGGATTTCACGGTAGAGGAAATCACGTTGAGCGGCGATTATCAATTCGATGCAACCCCGGGTGCTTTTAATGCGAACGGCATCGCGGCAACCCCTAACGGCCAAGCGCTGATCATCGTCAACAGTAATGAAGGCGCCTTGTATAAGGTCGACCCGGTTACGGG
>DAITPI010000451.1:0-3919 GCA_036833655.1 Anaerolineales bacterium
ATGGAGATTACACACGCGATCGCAAGAAAGTACTGCCGAAGAAATCTGTTCGTGAGATTGGTAGACAGATTATCAAACAACGCCAATCTAAATCAAAATGAACGATGACCCTCGCAAACAGCGAGGGTTTCTTTTTCTCCTAAAACTTACTTCTATGTTTTGAAGCTAAACAAGATTAATCTGACGGGATTTTCCTCAAACTGACTACATAAATGGTCCCAACAGAATCTTAATCTGTTGTACGTAGAAATTTTGGTTGAAGAGTATGAAACTGCTTTGTCGTAGTAAATTGGTGAACGAAAACTTTTGGTTTACGCACTGGGCATTTCTACATAGAAATCAGACTCGAACTGCCGAGCGTCAACTTTGCTCACTTCTGCATCTCCTTAACGCCCCAAAAGTCTTGATTTCTCCCTCGAATCAAGCCTTGGCATAAGTAAAAACCGCCAAACATCATCTGTCGGCGGTCTCTGGGAGATTCATACCCCTGCACAGACTCGAACTGTGCTCTTCGGCTCCGGAGGCCGACGCTCTGTCCACTGAGCTACAGGGGCGGGCGGCAGGGAGAACACCTGCACCTTCGGCAGGGAGAACTCCTGCACCTTCGGCGAGATTTTATCACAATTACGCTGGTCTCCTCACTACGCCTTTGCCATCGGAGCCAGTTGCGCCAATTCCGCACGCAGGTTCTCGATGGTTCTCGCGTTGCCGCCTTCATCTCCCAGCCGGACAAGCTGCTCCTTCTTGTGTGCCAGCTCGCCGCAGACCTGATAAAACCGGGAGGTGGAGCGGAACGTACCGGACGATAAGGCGGAGAGACGGGCATTTGCCTGGATAAACGAAGTGGCCGTCTCGTATTGCTTCTGTGAGATCCGTCCGCTGGCGACTTCTTCGTGCAGGTTGCGTTTGAGCAGGTTGCGCTCATACACGATCATCCAGATGATGAAGACCAGCATGGCGGCGTAGCCCATGTAATCTACAAAGGTTCCTGCCACGAACCCGCCGACGCCGCCGATCAGACCGCTGAAGGTGTTGTGGAAGGCATGCGCCACAACCGCAATTGCGTAGCCCGTCGGGACCGCGACGACCTTGACCAGCACGTTGCGCGTCATGCGGGCGATGGCAAGGCCGATCCCGGTGAACGCGGTGAAAAAGGGATGCATCCAGCCGACGAGGATGACGCGGATGACTACAAGTACCCAGAAGCCTTCCCAGCCACCCTCGACGTATCCGTTGCGGTAGATGTACAGGACGTTCTCGATGGCAGCAAAGCCCATGGCAGTGACCGCTCCGTACACGATGCCGTCCAGGACCGAGTCGAACTCGCTGCGAAACATCAGGAAGACGATCAGGACGGCGAGTCCTTTCAGGCTTTCCTCGATGATCGGCGCGACGATCGAGGTGGTGCCAAACTCGGCTGCGCCCTCCGAGCCGGTCAGGGCATAGATTCCAATACCGAAGGCGGTATTCAGAACATAGGCGCCGCCCCCGGCGATCAACGCCCCCCACAGGAAGGCAGCCCCCAGCAGCAGCTTCGGCTCTTTCTCATAGCGATCCAGCCAGTTGATCAATGCTGCATACATGAACATCGGGACGAACCCAAAGAAAAGTGCTCCGAGAAAAGCCATGTTTCCTCCAGACAAATCTTCAGCCTTGGGAAGGTTTTGACCTTTCGATTGTCGCTCCCGGGACGACCTTCGCAAGGCTATTCCAAAAAAATCAAACGAGTTCTTTCAATGCGGGTCTCTTCGAATGCGATTCCCAATACATCCAACACTTCTTCCGGGCGTCCCGTTGCGTTTTCGCGGGCAGCCAGCCGCATGTGAATTGTGCCGCCGGGGAGCAGATCGAGATCCTCGATCAACGGGCGCAGGTCATACAGTCTACCGCGTCGCTCGCGTGGGATAGATTTCGACTCCATCACGGAATCGATCCTCGATTGGAGCTCACCCTCGTCAAAAGACTCAGTGAGCGAGACTTCGTATTCGGCTGCCATCACCTGGGTTTGCAGGGCTGGCGCGCGTTCGTCCACCTGTTCCACGCGGACAACCTGCAAGCCAGAGGGGAGGGTCGAGTTGATGCGCGTAGGCAAATAGTCGAGGGGAATCTCCCGCTCGAGCCTCATGTCCAGCACCTCACACCGCGAGGAAAAACCCAGGGGCAGAGCAGCAGCCATGTTGATCTTGGGCTGGGGATGGAAACCCTGCGAATAGGCGAGCGGCAGTTCGGCGCGACGGGCCGCGCGCTCCCATAGCTTGTGCAGGTCGAGGTGACCGGTGTAGCGCAAGGGGCCCTGTTTTGTGAACGTAATTCGGATGCGCATGATGGCGAATGTAGTGGCGACTTCAGTCGCCGGTTTCAAGGAGCACGGACCGTGTCAGGAAAGTCTCTACTTCTTAACCCCTATTATAGGCAGAGTTGGACCGCAGCCAGTGCCTAATCTCCGCTGCATGCTCGCGATAGTGCCGGAAGGTATTGTTGGCAATGCGGTCATAGACATGATGCCGGTTCAATATTTCTTCGGGCAGCTTCTCGAGGAAACCGACGATCGAGGCATACGCCTGGATCTCCTGGGCTACGACATCGTCGAGCGAGACGTGCTTGTATTTTTCGGTGATCCATTCGTTGGTGGCCTGCTCCTCGAGCAGCGCAGAGCCAAAATCAGGATACCCATATTCATCCAGAAAGGCATCCAGCGCATTCTGCGTCCGGCAGGGTGCATATTCTTCGCCGTGCAGGATCTCGCTCATACGGTCGGCAATGTACTGTTCATATGCCAGGATATGGGCGAGCATATCCTTTACGGACCACTTTCCGGCAACCCCCTGCAGCGTCATGCGACGCGTATAGCCAACGCGGTTCAAGAGCAGTTCAAACTTGTCGCGCTCGCGCATCAGACGCGCGAGAAAAATCTCTTTGTGGGTTTTGATCATGGAGGCTTAATCTCCCACCATGGGCAGGCTGTTCACCGACGATGGCTCCGCCATCGCCTTGCGGGCTGGCGACTTCACATCGGGGCACTTCCAGACATCACCCGGATTCTCGCGGCGCATGTTGGCAAAGGTTGGCAGGATGCCACAGGCAAAGCAGTTTAGACGGCAGTCTACACGGATCTGGCCCTCGAGGCTCTGCCGGAAATCCTGGAACAGGAAGTTTTTGCGAACCGCGGCAGTAATGTGCTCCCAGGGGAATACCTCATCGGTCCGGCGCTGGCGGTGCGTATAAAAGAGTGGGTCGAGCCCGTACTGCTCGAAGGCTGTGAGCCATCCCTCATAATTCCTTCCTTCATCCCAGGCATCGAACTTCGAGCCATTCTTCCAGGCAGAGTAGACCACGTCTGCCATGCGGCGGTCGCCGCGTGAGAGCCAGGCTTCGAGGAAGGAATCCTCCGCTTTGGTGAGGCTGAGCTTGATGTTGCGGTCGCGTCCGAGCTCGCGGCGCAGCAACGCCTGCTTGAGGCGGATCTGTTCCGGCATATCGCAGGAGACCCACTGGAACGGCGTCTGCGATTTTGGCACGAAGGTGCTCACGCCCGCATTCAGCTTTGCCTTCATGCCGATGACTTTGCGGCCTTCCGCCAGCACCCGCTTGCACAGATCGGCGATCGCTTGCACATCCTCGAGCGTTTCGCTGGGATGCCCGATCATGAAGTAGAGCTTGATCGTCGTCCAGCCGCGGCGGTAGATCTCGCGCGTGGTGTTGAGGATGTCTTCGTCGGGGATGAACTTGTTGATGATGCGGCGCATCCGCTCGGTGGCGGCCTCGGGCGCGAGCGTGAACCCGCCCGAGCGGCTGTCTTTGAGCTTTTCCATCAGGTCGATGGAGACCGACTCGATGCGCAGCGAGGGCAATCCAATTTTCAGATGTTTGCCGCCGAACTTCTCTCCGACCCTGGTCACTAATTCCAGCACATTGGTGT
>DAITPI010000452.1:0-3914 GCA_036833655.1 Anaerolineales bacterium
GGCTGGAGCGGATCGACGCTGGTGGCATAGCTCGTGATCACAAGCTGCGAGCTCTTCACCCCGGTAGGCGTGGCTGTGGCATAGCTCACCGCGCTCCCACCGGAGGCGCGAATGTTCAGGGTGAACTTTTCGGAATAGGCGGTGCCGTTGGCGTCGTTGTAGGTCAGGTTCATGTCCACGCTGACGATGCCGTAGACGTAGCTCGAAGCCGTCATCCGCTGGTCCACATCCACGGAATTGTCAGCTGCCAGGTCGCCGACGATATTCACCCCGCCGTTGTTGAGCGGCAGGAAGCTACTGGAGGTAAACGAGACCTGGACGTTATAGGCATTGGACTCCCCTTCGTTCCTCAGCTTCACGACCAGCGTGAAGTCCTCACCGTATTGCACGCTCTCCGGCTTCGTGCGATAGGTCTGCACGCCGATCTGCGGGCGGACGACCGAGCCCGAGGGGGCGAGGGTAGCCGTGGGAGCCGGCACCGTTGCGGTCGCCGTATCCGTGACCTGCAGTGCCACAAGCCCCAGAACAGGCGCGGGCATCAGCAGGACGAGCATAGCGAGAAGAACGAAAAGGGATGCAAAGCGAAGAAATCCAGTTTTCATTGTTTTCTGTATTCCATGTGTGGCTACGAGGACCGGGCAGACTCAAGAGCGGCGGACTGGTACTCCGCCTCGCTGACCGCCCGCCCATCCAGCAGGAAGATCTTATGCGTGGCAAAGCGCGTCATGCGCGGATCGTGCGTGACCACCAGCACTGTCCGTCCGGACGTGTGCAGGTCCGAGAGCAGCTGCATCACGGCCGCCCCGCTGGAGGTATCCAGGTTGCCGGTCGGCTCGTCTGCCAGGATCAGGCTGGGGTTGTTGACCAGGGCGCGGGCGATTGCCACGCGCTGCTGCTGTCCGCCGGAAAGCTCGGTGGGCCGGTGCAGCGCCCGGTTATCGAGACCGACCTGCTTGAGCAGGCTTCCGGCTTGCTGCTTCCGCTGCACAGAGTTCACGCCCGCGAACTGCATCGGGAACGCCACGTTTTCGAGGGCGCTCATACTCGGGATCAGGTTGAACGACTGGAACACGAATCCCACGGTCCGGCGGCGGAAGAGCGCCAGGGCGTTCTCGTCCATCTCGTCCAGGCGCGCCCCGTCGACGGCGATCTCTCCCGAGGTGAGGCGGTCCAACCCGCCCAGCAGGTAGAGCAGCGTGCTCTTGCCGGACCCGGAAGGACCCATGACCACGGTGAAGGTATGCTCCTCCACGTCCAGGTCCAGCCCGTCGAGGGCGCGCACGACCGTGCCGCCCATTTGAAAATGCTTCTTCAAGCTTCGAACGCGGACGAAGGGATTCGCCATGGACTAGAAGAACGGGCGCTGGACCGCCATGCCGCCGAAACCCGAGGTAAGCGTGGAGAGCCCCGCCTGCGCAAGCAGCGCCAACAGCAGGATGACGATGACCCCGGCGGCTGCCTTGCCGCGCGGCAGGCTGTCCGCGATCGAGAAGCCCAGGATCAGCAAAACGATCTGCCAGACGACGAAGATATCGACCCGCGTCAGCAGCTGTGACAGGAAGCCGGGGGTCGTGACAAAACCGGAAAGTCCCGGGCTGGCGATCGTGTGCCCGGCAGCCAGCATAAAGACAATGCGCAGCAGATCCCGCACCGCGAACGGAAGGCTCGCCCAGGCGACAATGTTCAGCGCCCCCTGCATCGATCCGCGCCCCCCCAGGAGCGTCGAGCCGAAATGCAGCAGCGCCCCGAGCAGGAGCCACCCGAGCCACAGCCCGGTCAGGGCCCCGATCATCGGCATCACGTACATGAAGACGGGTCCCTGTGTGGCTTGCTGCGCCTGCATGTAATTGTTCTGCATGTCGGGAGACCAGTACTGCCAGTCCGGCGGCAGCTGGACTTCTCCCGCCATCGCCGCACGCGTCCGCAAATAGCCTGCCACGAGGACGGCAAGGACCGCGGTGAGGGTCAGCAGGAGCATCGGCGTCAGCCAGCTGGCACGCGCCTCCGAGGTCATTTCCTGGAAGGCGCGGCGCGGACGGAAGAGGACCGCCAGCAAACGCGGGAAGTCAAGTCGCCGGGCCGGTCGTTGTTCGAGGATGATATCTGTCATAGGACGGTTCGAATGCGATAGGAGGATATTCGGGCTTTATTTGCAGTTCATGGAATTTCGAGTGAGCCAGACAGGCGGCAAAAGGATTCTAACACCGTTTCCGATGCATTCATTAGACGCCCCCGCACGGGATTTGTTCCCGGGATCGAAATGAAAAGACTCCCCCGGGATCTACAACCTCCTGCCTCTGCTCGCCCGCTGTTCCCTCCTGGAGCGCATCCCGGATCACATTCAAAACGCTCTCCATCTGTTTCCTGTATATGAGCTCGCCGGGCATCCAGCCCTAGCTCCCCCGGCAGCGCGGAGCGGGCGTGGACCGAACACATGCCGGCGCAACGCTCCCGGTTCTCAGGCACCTAAAGTCGTTCGTCTTTACTTAAGAATATCGAGCAATGCAGGTTGGTAACCCGGGAAAACGTCTTTTGCCGCGGGATTGTTCAAGCGTTTCAGCAGAATTTCCGAGAGCACATCGCGATAGTCGGTGGTCACCGCCAGGTCACCGGGACCGATCAACTGACCTTCCTGCAAGCCGGGCCACACGCCGTGGACTTTTCCTCCGTCAATGTTGCCGCCCAGGACCATCATCATGCTGCCGTGACCGTGGTCCGTGCCCAGGCTTCCGTTTTCGTACGCGCGCCGCCCAAACTCGGACATGGTGACGGTCGTGAGTTTGTTCATGTGGTCGAACATGTCTGCATGGAAGGCGGCGAGACCTTCGCCAAGGTCTTTCATCAGGGACGGCATCAGGCCAGCGGTGGAGCCCTGGGTGAAGTGCGTGTCCCAGCCGCCGAGATCAATAGCTGAGACTTCCAGTCCAACCTCTGCTTTGATGAGCATGGCGGTTTGTTTGAGAGCGAGTCCGAATTCGGTGTCGGGGTAACTACGAAAGGCTGATTGGTAACCGGTGGGGTCGAGTTTCTGGAGGGTATCCATGATGGATAGGGTGTCTTGGCCCAGTGCATCGTCCTGATAGACATAATCGAGCGCGGCACGCATCCGTTGGAGGGCCGCGGGGTCACCGCCGAGGTGAAAGTCTGCGATGGAACGCAGGGCAGAGACGGGAACCGATCCGCTCAAGCTTCGTTGTGGGCGGGTGCCCATGCCCACGGCTCGCAAAGGGGACGAGTTGCCGGTATCCAATGTGGCGAGGTGACGTCCGATCCAACCCGAGGCGGGACCGCGTTCATCGTCCACGCCGCGCTCCATGAGCGCCATGGCTTTGAAGTGACTGCGTGATTCGTCCGGGGCGCCGCAGGCGTGGATGATAGCCAGCTGTCTGCTTTGCCAGGCTTCCATCAGCGGAGAAAGATTGGGATGAAAGCCGAAAAAACCATCCAGATCTACCGTTCTTCTTTCTCGCGACTGTCTTGAGTCATCGGGTCGTGCAACTCCCAACGTCGGGCGCAGCGCGTAATAGGCTGCTTCGCCATGGGGCACAACCATGTTGAGCACGTCTGCGGCGCCGCGCAGGAAGACAACGACGAGCGTGTCTCCGCGCGGGGCGGTGTTCCTGGGTGCGAAGGACAGGCGCGGCATCCAGGTCTTGGCGGGGGTTTGCTGAAGTACGGGTAAGGTTTCGAGCATGTTTATCTCCATTGAAATGCAGGCGAGGCGATCAAACTGGCGGCGATGATCTGTAAAGTCTCTTCCTCGGTGGCGCCCGCCGAATGGACGGTATCAAGCATCCCGTCGCGGGTGAGGCGCTCCAACGGCGCGCCTAAAAGCAGCGAGGCGAGAGAGTCGATATCGGTTTGCAGACTGCCCGTTGAGGCGACGCTCAATAAAGCATCGAGATTGTGTTCTG
>DAITPI010000453.1:0-3900 GCA_036833655.1 Anaerolineales bacterium
GCGCCCGGTTCCTGGAGATGGCCGGGTTGAGTCTTAGCGTGGCGGTCATCTCGTTCGTGATCGGCTATTTCATCCGCCAGTGGCTGGGAATTGAGGTATGACCCGCTGGCTACTGCGTAGGGCGAAAGATCGTCGAGCCCATACACTGGCACCGTACACCAGTGCGGTGTCGAAACCAGAAATGGCAATTAGATGGGAATGCGAAGGTGTGGTCTCGATATGGTCTGAGACGAACACTCAGCCCTACTCGACCAACAAAATAGATCAACCATGAAAATCTTAACTGTAGACATCGGCACCGGCACGCAGGATATCTTCCTGTACGATTCCAATCTCGATATCGAGAACGGGTTCAAGCTTGTACTGCCCTCCCCCACGATGATGATCTATCGCCGGGTTAAGCAATTACTCGCACAACGGACTCCGCTGCTGTTCACGGGACACCAGATGGGTGGCGGACCCTCCGCCTGGGCAATCGAGGAGGCCGCACGGGCAGGCCTCCCGGTCTACATGACGCCACCGGCGGCAACGACGCTCAACGATGAGCTCGACAAGGTCGAGGCGCTGGGGATACGAGTTATTTCAGAGGCTGACGTTGAAGGTTTAGGTTCTAAAGTCAAAAGTCTCGAATTGAAAGATTTTGATTTTGAACTCATCGCGAAAACTTTTGAAGATTATGGCGTTTCTTTGAACGATCTGTCAGCTATTGCCGTCGCAGTCTTTGATCACGGCAACGCGCCGCCGGGCATATCCGATCGCCAGTTCCGGTTCGATTACCTCGACGAGCGAATCCGCCTCAGGAACTCTCTTTCCTCTTTCGCCTTTCTTTCCACTGCTATTCCGAAGATCATGGCCCGACTGCAGTCAGTCGTGGACTCTGCTGGAGAGCTTCCCTGTCCGCTTGTCGTGATGGACACCGCGCCGGCCGCAGTGCTGGGAGCAGGCTTCGACCCAGTGGTTGCTACACGCAAGCAGAAGATCATCTGCAATATCGGCAATTTCCATACGCTGGCGTTCCGCCTGGGCGAGCGCGGGATCGAGGGAGTCTTCGAGCATCACACCGGCGAGATCGACCTGCGGAAGCTTGAAACCCTGCTCCGCAAATTGGCAGATGGCACCCTAAAACACCAGGACGTGTTCGACGACATGGGTCACGGCGCTTTGATGTATGCGGAGGATATCTTTGAGTTTGGGAAGGACGAGTTCGATGTGGTGGTCACTGGTCCACGACGAAGCCTATTTGCCAGGTCCCAATCTACCAATTCCCTAAAACCGTACTTTGCTACTCCCTTCGGCGACGTGATGATCGCCGGTTGTTTCGGCTTGCTGGCAGCCACCGCCGACGTCCTGCCGGAGCTGGCTGAACCGATTTCCAGGTCGCTGCAAGGCGCGCGTGGCGTCGCGCCGTGGGATGTCTGATCCAGGGAAATGAACATGAACCAACATCTGCATTTAGTGACATTGGGCGTGAGAGACATGGAAACATCCAGGAAGTTCTATACCGAGACGCTCGGATGGCGACCAGCCAGCCCGAGCAGCGACGCGATTACCTTTTTTCAAGCGGGCGGTATGGTCCTGGCATTGTTTCCGCGCGAGGAGCTGGCAAAAGATGCACTTGTTCCCCAAGAAGGAGAAGGGTTTGCCGGGTTCACGCTGGCTTATAACACCCGGAGCCAGGCAGAAGTAGATGAGATCATCCGTGAGCTCAAATCGAAAGGCGTGAAGATCCTCAAAGAGCCGCAGGAGATGTTCTGGGGCGGATACAGCGCCTACTTCGCCGACCCCGACGGCAATTGCTGGGAAGTCGCCTACAACCCGTTCTTTCCCTTTGATGAAAGTGGGAATTTGAAGCTGGAATAAAAAGCCGGACGCTCCTCAGTCAATCGATAGCTCAGGAGCCAGGTCTGCCAGCGTGACATCCGCGACTTTGTCGTGTACCACATCCGCTTCCTGCAGCCGGGCGGCAGAAAAGGTCTGAGCCACGGCAACACAGCGCATGCCGGCGGCCTTGGCGGCACGGACGCCATTGACCGAGTCCTCGATGACGACGCACTCCGCCGGATCGACCCCCAGCTTGCGGGCCGCGATAAGAAATACATCCGGGGCTGGCTTATTGTTCTGCACATCATCCCCGGTCACAACGGTGTCCCAGGATGCCTCCGGCAGTCCAATTTTTTGCAGGCTCGCCATGATCTTGATCTTTCCCGTGCCGGAAGCGACAGCGACAAGAAAGCCCGCCTGCCGGCAGGTGTCCACAAGATCAAGGACCCCGGGAAACGCTTCCAGCTGCGCGGGCACAAGGTCCAAGTAAATCTCGTAGGTCCTTTGTTTAGCCTCGGGTACATCTAAGGGAAAGTGATATTTCTCTGCCACGCCGCCAACATAGCGATCCTCTCCTGCACCGACATAGGGCAGAAAGTCCTGCGGCTGGACGACCAGTCCCTTTTCCCGGAACATGGCAATGGCTGCGGCGTTGATCAGTGGTTCGGAATTAGCCAGCACACCGTCCATGTCGAAGATCACCGCACGCATTTTTCCTGTCATCGTCATCCTCATAGTGGTCACATGTTGAAATTTGTCAGGAATAATATCATCTATCACGCACCTGTTAAGACGAATATAATCCAAAAACCTTAAGGAACGCTTGCAGGAAAGTACTACCGCAGAAATGCAGGTAAATTAGGAGATTTGAATGTGCGGAATTTTCGGCTATGTAACAAATAAAGATGAGGAGCTGGGTCCCATTCTGATCGAGGCAGCAAAAAGACTTACCTACCGCGGTTACGATTCCGTCGGCGCGGCGACGTTGAGCAACGGCACCATCGATCTGCGCAAGGATGTCGGCAAGGTGGAAGTGGTTTCGGAGAAATATCGCTTCGCCGATATGACTGGCTCACGCGGCATCACCCAGCTGCGCTGGGCAACCTTCGGGGAGCCGTCCCAGGTCAATTCGCAGCCGCACTTGGATTCGGATGGCGATATGGTCGGCGCGCACAACGGCAATGTGGTCAACAACGTCGAGCTGCGCGAGCAGTTCATCGCCGAGGGCATGACGGTCCGCTCGCAGAACGACGGCGAGACGTGCGTCCACGCCGTGGAACGCTATATCAACCGCGGCTATCAATTCATCGACGCGATCCGCCTGGCGTACGGCGACCTGCAGGGCGATTATGCCTTCGTGATCGGCCGCGCCGACGACGATAGGCTGTATGCCTTCAAAAAAGGCTCCGGGATGGTGGTGGGTATTGGCGAGGGCTTCACTTGCGTTTCCTCAGACCTGCCCTCGATCCTGCCCCTCACGCGCACGGTGATCCGCCCGCAAGATGGGGAGATCGTCACCCTCTGGGCGGACCGGGTGGAGGTCCGCTCGGTGAAGGACGGCAGGCGGATCGAGCGCCAGCCCGAAGAGGTCACCGAGCCGATAGACACGATGCCGACGGGTGGGTACGCGCACTTCATGCTCAAGGAGATCCACGAGCAGCCGCAGGTGGCGCGCGAGCTGCTCCATCTGCTTGACGGCAGCCCCGAGGTCGAGCGCCTGGTGGACAAAATGAAGAAGGCGCGCCATCTGTATTTCATCGCCTGTGGCACAAGTTATCATGCGGCACTGGCAGGCTCGGTCTATTTTGCGCAATTGGCTGGGAGGTCTGCGATCCCGGTGCTGGCGCCGCAGTTCATCCCCCAGTACGCGCCCGCGGTGGGACATGAGGACGTGGGTATCTTTGTCAGCCAGTCCGGCGAGACGAAGGACGTCTTGAACGCGCTGGAGATCGCTGAGAAGCGCGGCATGCAATGCTATGGGCTCGCCAATGTGATCGGCTCCACGCTGACAAGAGCCACCTCCTTTTGCCTGCCCCTATGCTGCGGCTATGAGATCAGTGTCCCCGCCACGAAAACATT
>DAITPI010000454.1:0-3851 GCA_036833655.1 Anaerolineales bacterium
TTTCCAGCAAGTCGCGTTTCCCGTAGAGGATCCCTGCATGCGGACCAAAGAATTTGTATGAAGAAGAGACAAGGAAATCACAGTCCAGCTTCTGGACATCGATGGGACCATGTGGAGCGTATTGCACGGCGTCGATGTAGACCAGCGTGCCGGCGTCGTGCGCCATTTTGATGATCTTCTTCACGGGATTGATCGTTCCCAGCCCGTTGGAGGCATACCCCACTGCCAGGAGGCGCGGCTTGCGCTCCAGAGCTCGTTGCAGGTCATCCAGCTTCAACGTGCCATCTTCTACATCGAAGTCCACCCAGTTGACCCTCACGCCGCGATCCTGCGCCGCCAGCACCCACGGTGTGACGTTGGCATCGTGATCCAATCGCGTGACGACGATCTCATCGCCTTCCTTCCAGTCCCGCGAGAGCGAG
The DNA here is from genome assembly GCA_036833655.1 of Anaerolineales bacterium. Classification (GTDB taxonomy): domain Bacteria; phylum Chloroflexota; class Anaerolineae; order Anaerolineales; family Villigracilaceae; genus Defluviilinea. The sequence goes on from DAITPI010000454.1 coordinate 423, forward strand.
CGGCTAATGTAGAGGGTCAACGTCGTCATGTTGTTGCCGAAGACGATCTCTTCGGCAGAGGCGGCGTTGTAAAAATCTGCCATGGCCTGGTGGGCTTCTTCCAGGACTTCGTCAGAGGCGATGCTGGTGGCGAACGCGCCGCCATGGTTGGCGTTGCACTCGACCAGGTATTGAGTCATGCGATCGATCGATTGTTTTGCGATCTGGGTCCCACCCGGGTTATCCAGAAAGATAGCAGGGCGATGGAGCGAGGGGAATTGGCTACGGACAGCGGACGGGTCGAGTGTCATCGATGATCTCCTTGAAGAAGGTTTAGCCTTGCGAAGGCCTGTCCTGAGGGCGGAGCCCGAAGGATCTCTTCGCAGGGCTTCTTTATGATCGCTAGGACTGTGCGATCTTTTCTGCTTCGAGAAATTCTTCGGGCGTGTTTACATTCCAAAATGCCAGGCCGGAAGGGTCATGCGGCCGGATTTCCTCCGGCGTGAGCACGCGGACCTTCACCTGTGGGAACCAGGCGATGACCTTCCACTGGTCTGCTTCAATGGCAGCTTCGATCGCAGGCAGGCAGGTCTCACGGCGGTAGAGGGCGTGGATCGGCTCGAATCCTTCCTCCGACTTTGGGATGACCACATCCACAGCCTCCTCGACCAGCAACCGGCTTCCCGCGCGCAGCAGAGAGGCGCTGGCAAAGGGCATGTCGCACGCTACCACCGCGACCGTGGGATGCGAGGCGGAAGCGAGCGCCGTGTACAGGCCCCCCAGGGCGCCGCGCCCCGGCTTGAGGTCCGGAACAAGGCGCAGGTCCAGAAAGCGATACTCGTCGGGGCGGTTGGTCGTCACGATCACTTCGTCTGCAATGGGCGAAATCCGCTCGACGACGCGTTGGATGAGCGGACGTCCCAGAAACGTCTTGAGCGCCTTGTCCTCGCCCATGCGAGAGGACTGTCCGCCAGCCTGGATGCAAACGGTGAGCATTTGAGGTATTATAAGGGATGACAGTTATAGAAGAATAGAAGGTTCGAATGGCTACGACAATTGGTGATTTACTGGATACATTGACGGTGACGGGGGAGCTCTACAGAAAACTCTCAGACGGGACAATCGAGTGTTATGCCTGCGGCCACCGTTGCAAGATCCGGGAGGGCAGGCGCGGGATCTGCCAGGTACGGTTCAATGAAGGCGGTGAGCTCAAGGTGCCGTGGGGCTACGTGGCGGCTCTGCAGAGCGACCCGATCGAGAAGAAACCCTTTTTTCACGTGATGCCCGGGACCAACGCGCTGACGTTCGGCATGCTCGGATGCGACTATCATTGCGGCTACTGCTTTACCGGCGATACACTGGTCATTACAGATCGCGGTCCTTTGCGCTTGCAGGACGCCTTTGAGCTTGGTGCCAGTATCCAGAGACAGCCAGACGGTGATATTTCCATTCCATTCGATTTAAAGGCTATAAGTTCTTCCGGGAGTCTTCGAAAAGTCAAAGCAGTCTTTCGGCACGCATATGAAGGGGAGATGATAAAGCTCAAGCCCTACTACTTACCTTCCATCACCTGTACTCCTGATCACCGCGTATATGCGACGGCAGATATCGCTTTGCCACCAAAACCAATCCATGCCCGGGATTTGACCAGGGCGCATTATCTGGCGGTACCGAGATCTTATGCCTTCTCCCAGGATCAAGTTATTGATGCAGGTACCCTGCTCGGTTCTCACCAGATCACATTCCAGATACCGTGGAAGTTATCCGGTGACGAAATGCAGGAAATCATGCAATTATCCGCCGCAGGCAGGTCATCCCGGGAAATTGGAGAAATTTTCGGGAAAAGTGGTTCTTATATCCGCCACCTGAGGAGCAAAATCAGAAACGGACAGGTAAACCACAGCAAAACAGATTATCCATATCAAGAAAGTGGGTTCCTGCGCTTTCCTAACGAAAGACGACCTGGCATTCCGCTCATCACCAGGCTCACGATAGAAGTTGCGGAGTTGCTGGGATACTACTGTGCGGAAGGCTCTATTGTTTCGGGTAATAATCGACCGAACAGTTTCGATATTAATTTCAGTTTCTCGAAAAAGGAAACTGGGTTGGCACAGCGTACGGTTGATTTGCTTAAGAGCTGTTTTGGAGTGGACGCTCAACTGGTGAATCGCCGTACAACCCTGGCTGTTTCTGCTTCGAAATCCTCCCTTGCTTTGCTGCTGAATACACTTGCCGACGGACGATCCAGCAGCAAGCGTGTGCCGGTCATGCTGTTCGATGCACCGCGCGACATCGCAAAAGCATTTCTGGACGCGTTTGTGCAAGGAGACGGGCACCGATTTGCTAATGGGAAAATCAGTTCAACTACCGTGTCGGAAAAGCTGGCTTATGGCATTGCCTGGCTGGCTCTAAAATGCGGATATTTTCCTTCCGTGTATGATGCCAAGATCTCCGAAATTGGCATGATTGAAGGTCGCCTGGTGCGCCGCGCGCCTCACCAGTACACAGTCGTCTGGTATGAGGAAAGCTCCGTGGAGCGCAAAATTGTTGAGACCGAAAGGTTTTATCTGGTTCCGATTCGTGAGATTACAGGCGAAGTTTTCCAGGGACATGTGTTTAACATGGAAGTGGAAGAGGAACATAATTATCTGGCGAATTTCCTTCTTGTTTCCAATTGTCAGAACTGGTTGACCTCCCAGGCGATGCGCGATCCCTCGTCTGATGTCTCAGTCAATTACATCCGAAAGATCACTCCCAGGGAAATGGTGCAGCTCGCGCAGCGGACGCATGCCTCCACGGTGGTCTCTTCCTATAATGAGCCGCTGATCACGAGCGAATGGGCGGTGGAGGTTTTCAAAGAAGCCAAAGCCGCCGGCTTGATGTGCGCCTACGTCTCCAACGGCAATAACACGCCCGAGGTGATGGAGTATATCCGCCCGTATATCTCGGCCTACAAGGTCGACCTCAAATGCATGCAGGACAAGAATTACCGCAAGCTGGGCGGTGTGCTGCAGCATACCCTGGATGGCATCCAGCGCGCCCACGAGATGGGCTTATGGGTCGAGATCGTCACACTGACGATCCCCGGTTTCAACGATTCCAATGAAGAGCTCTGGGATGCAGCGCGCTTCATCGCGGGCGTCTCCAGAGATATGCCCTGGCACGTGACGGCTTTCCATAAAGATTACAAGATGACCGCACCCGATAATACAGGTCCGCAGACATTGATCCGTGCGGCTGAGATCGGGCGTGAGGCGGGGCTGAGATATGTGTATGCGGGGAATTTACCGGGAAATGTCGGGGAGTATGAAACCACCTGTTGTCCACGATGCAGCTACCAGCTTGTGAAGCGCAGCGGGTACGTCATCCAAAAATATAAGATCACGAACGAAGGAAAATGTCCAAAGTGCGGGGAAAAAATCGCTGGGGTATGGCCCAAAGACCCTTCTG
>DAITPI010000455.1:0-3832 GCA_036833655.1 Anaerolineales bacterium
CTGCAATGACGGTCGCCCACTCATACCACTTGACGAATTTGGGTGTGCGGACTTCCTGTTTTTCGCCGGTCGGATACAGCATCTCAAACGGTAAACGTGAGAGAATTGGAACGAAAGATGCAGCTACAACTTTTAAGACTCGAATGGACTGGATCGCAATCGGAATGCCCATGGCAAACATCCAATCACAAAAGACGGTCTCATACCCGGATTCCGCAAAGGCTTTTGAAAGTCCCCAGCGATCGAGTCCCACCGGGATCATGACCTTACGCCCGCGGGCGTTGATATAGTCGCCAATCCTCCGATCAAGAAAATCCGGAGCTCTGTTTTCGAGGGTGTTCTTCAGACCCTGGCCATCCACAAGCGGCGTCTTCTCAACATACCGCGCCAATTTTTGCACTGAGTGATAGGGATAGAATTTACCTTCGATCATGGTCCCAAGGTCAGCCCCACCCATGCCAAAGGCATCCACCTTGCCATCGAGCTCTCTGAATTTCAGCGCGGCGGCTTCCATGTCGCCATCCGTGCCGATGCGCTCGATGCTGACCTGTTCGCCAAGCAAATTCACTTCCACAGCCTTATTGCGCCTGGACGAGCCAATGCTGATGCTGACTGCGCGCTTCATTGATGTAGCATTCTCCTTGGGTGTGATAGTGTCCCGAAGAGCGCTGGGACTGGAGTATTATAGTACGAATTCAGGAGGCGGCTGTAGCAGGGAGCGTGAAGAAAAAGGTCGAGCCTTTGCCCTCCTCGCTCTCGACCCAGATCCTGCCGCCGTGGACCTCGACGATCCTTTTCACGAGCGCCAGCCCGATCCCCGTGCCATCGGAGCGGGGATCCAGTTTATTGAACAGCCCAAAGACTCGCTCGTGGTGCTCCGGGGCAATGCCCATCCCGTTATCTCCCACGTAGAACACCGGCTGGCCCCCCTCTGCAGAGATGTGCCCGATCTGGATGCATGGACTGGCTTGCTCGCCCATGAACTTGGCCGCGTTGTCGATCAGGTTCTGCAGCACCTCTACCAGGCGCGGGCGGTCGCCGCGCACGACGGGCATATCCGGCTTGACCTGTACAGTGATCCCTCGCTCGGCAATCCGGCCCTGTACCAGCTGTAACGCCTCCTCCGCCAGCTCGTTGAACGAGAGATCGACCGGCTCATTCGTCAGGCGGCCGATGCGCGAAAGTTCCAGCAGCTCATTCAACAGCCGCTGCATCTTATCGGTGGCTTCGGTAATGCGCTGCATATCCACACGCAGACGCTCCCGGTTTCCGGCGAGTGCGTCCCCTTCGAGATATCCCAGAAAGCCACGGATCGTGAACAGAGGCGATTTCAAGTCGTGCGAGACCGTGTAGGTGAACCGCTCGAGCTCGGCGTTCTTGCTCTCCAGCTCTGAGATCAGCCCCTTGCGCGTGGCAAGCTCCGCCTGCAGGTCGGAAAAGAGCCTGGCATTCTCCAGCGCGATCGCCACCTGATTGGCATACGTGACCGCCAGCTGGGCGTGTCTCTCCGAGAACTGTCCCGCCTGGTATCCATCCAGCGCGATGACACCGGTCACCTGCCCCTTCACTTTTAGAGGTACAGCCATCCAGGCATGGATCCTGTTGTGAGGAGATTCTCTAAATGCCGGAAACAACGGCTGAATATCCTCGAACAGCACATAGGGAGCGCCCTCCCGGATCACCGGATAGGCAGGGTCATCCTTGTTGAGCTCAAAGGACTTTCCGTTCTCTTGCGGCTGCCATTGGTAACCTCGCTCACTGACAACTTCCAGCACGTTGCCCTGGATCAACTGGACGGAGGCGCTGTCGAATGGCACCACCCGCTCCAGTTGCTCGAGGATCCGGTCGATCGCTTCGGATTTTTCCAGCGTCGCGGCGACAATCGCAGCGCTCTCCCGCAGGGTCTCCGACTCGGCGTTTTTGAGCTCCAGCTCGGCGATCAGCCTGCGACGCGCCTCCAGCTCGTTTTGCAGCTCCTGAAACAGACGGGCGTTATCCAGCGCGATCGCCACCTGGTCGGCAAAGGTCACTGCCAGCTCGGCGTGGTGTTCGTTGAACTGGCCTCTTTGCCTGCCATCGAGCGCAATAAAGCCGATGATCTTGCCACGCGTCCGCAGCGGGACGGCAAGCCAGGCCTGAACGTAGGTGTGAGGCGCTTCCTGGAAGTCGCCCAGCTCCGCCTGCACGTTGTTGTTCAAAATATAGGGGATGTCGCCTTTGAGTAAAGGCAGCGCCGAGTTGCGCTCATCGAGCGCAAACATCGTGTCCGGGATCTTGACCTCGGGCGGCAGATCCACGCCTGCGATGATGTACTGGAAATCCCCTGCGACCTGCCAGACGGAGGCAGTATCGTACGGGATGACCACCAGGATGCGCTCGATGATCTCGTCGAATTCGAACGTGCCCACGACGCTGGCGAGTCCGCGCCGCAGCGTCTCTGATTCTTCGTTCTTGCGCTCGAGCTCCCCGATGAGCTTTTCACGCTCCTTCTCGATCCACCGGCGCCCGGTCACACGCCGAAATATCCCGAGGGCATGGTCATAGAGATTGCCGATCCACGGCATGAGTGCTACTTTGAGTCGTTGGAACATGGCAGAAACTGCAGAGCTACGGAGTGCAGACCACTTTGAAGCTTGCCTGGTCCGTCATGATGTTCGGACGTGTCGTTTGCGCCTGGACCACATAGTCCTTGATGGAGCTCACCTGATAATAATCCTGGGCAATCTTGGTATCGCCTGCTTCGAACAGGATTTGCTTGTCCTCGGAAACCACACCCGCGCTGGACGCCCAGTGCCAGACGACGACCGCAGGTCCGCTCGCCGTGATCTGTACGCTGATGGTCACCACTTGTGGCAGGGCATCACAGGCAACGTTGATCACAGGCGGCTCCACGAGAACCTGGACGCTGGTCACCATATTCTCCAGTGGAGTGACTACCGGCAGCGACTGTACATCGCCCACCGTCTCGACAAATTCTGCGGAGAGCCAGCAAGACGTGGAAGGATCACTGGGATTCCGAACGTACCACCAGGTGGAATCCGCGTTCCTGCCGATGATCTCTGCCTGCCTGCCCACGATCAACGCGCCGGTAATCGCATAGGAGGTAGCCGGTCCGAAGCGACAGTTGACCGGCTGGTCCTTCGCCGACGCCAGAAAAACACTGGATGTGGAGGTGGCGGTAATGGTGGGAAGCTCCAGGTTGATCAAGGTCTCGATGGGAACAGGCGTAGAAGTAGAGATACCTGATGTCGGCGTATCAGGCACGGCTGTAAGGGTGGAGACGGGCGTGTCTGTCATCTGCGATGCTGGCAAATTGCACGATGACATTCCGATGAGAGCTGCAATGACCGCCATCCCAAAGCGATTTCTCATCCTCTCCTCCTTTTCACCCAGAATCGTAACCGCTGGATGGATTCTTTGCAATGGTCTTTCTGTAGGCGGCGCCGAAATTTTAATGCCACGAACCGGTTCCTTATGGTACAATCTTTAGAACATTTATTCTGTTTCAAGCGAGAGGAGATTCTTATGAGTAAAAAGGTCCTGGTCTTCGTTGGAACACAAAAGGGCGGCTTCATCTTCGAGAGCAATGAGAAGCGTAAGAAATGGAATGTCAGTGATATTCAGTTCAAGAGCTGGAATGTGATGCACATCCAGATGGACCCGCGCGACCAGCGCTTGCACGCCGCGACCAGTCACTTTGTTTACGGTCCCACCACCCACTACTCCGACGATCTCGGCAAGACCTGGACCCAGGCAAAACAGGTGCCCATACTCTCCCGCGCCTCCAGCTCTGGCAGGCCCGCGAGCACGGTGGAGGAAGCGTTCCGCTCGG
>DAITPI010000456.1:0-3816 GCA_036833655.1 Anaerolineales bacterium
GACAACGGGGACTTATACGTGTGATCCCACTCTGCAGACCGACACCACTGCCAGCTGTGTCGCCAAGAAATAATTGAATGTGCCTCCAAACAAAAATGGGTTCCACACGGAACCCATTTTCGTTACTGGAGCTTCTGTTCTCCCAGATTTTTCTGCATGGAGTATTTCAGGGCGGTCTTGTACACCTTGCTTAATTTTTCGCCCAGGCTCTTCGCCTCGGGATTTCCCTGTTCGGCAGCCTGATCCACCTGTGCGACCAGGCCAATCAAGGCCTCCATGAACTGGTCGTTGAGCAGATCCTTGTTTGCTTCCAGCATCTGGCTCAGGGTGACATCGTCCGGCGCATCCAGAAGCTGCTCGATAAACGCCACTTCGGGCGGCGTGGAGACCTCGCGCAGCACCTCGACCATCTTCTGAAGCTTGCCCATGCGAGTGTAGTCGTTCTTCTCCGAAGCCTGGCGTAGCATCTGGTTGACCACATCTACGGCGTCCTGGCTGAATCCGTTCAGGTTCTCGCGCACGGCTTTGACCACATCGTCCTGGGCGAGCAGGGACTCAATGAAATCCTGCGCCTGCTTGTAGCGTGCCTCGAGCTGTTTATCGACCTCGTTCGTGAAATCGAGCAGCCTTTCGCGAATCGATTCCAGCCGGATCTTCTCCTCGCCCGAGGCTTTTTCGATTTTGTCGGAGAGCAGCTGGAAGAACTGGTAGTCCATGCCGCCACGCGCGATGCTCACGTAGGCACGCAGGCGCGCGTCGCCGGGCGATTGGAGCACGATGTCCAGCAGCTTTTCGCGGGTGAGACCCTGCCCGACCTCCTGCAGGGATTTCGTGGCTGCCTCCAACTCTCCAACCGACTCCCGGAGGCCCCGCCCAAACTCCGTCTCCTCCAGAAGCTGGTTCTGCAGGTCCACCATTGCCCGGGCAATTGGCTCCTGCCCGCTGCCGGCTGCGCTCTGGGCGAGGCGGCTGAAGAGGGCGAAGAACTGTTCGTCGAACAGGTGGGTGTTCTGCTTAATGATCTCACTGCGGACATCCTTGGCGCTGGCTTGCAGCAGCCGCTCGATCAGCTGGACCCGCTCCTGCTGTTCTTTGAGCATCTCAGGGGTGATGCCATCCTTTTCGAGGATGGTTTGGACCATGGACTCGTAGGTCAGGTTGGCAACCGGTTTGAGCAGGTAGGCTTTGCGCCTCTCGGGCGGCAGACGGTCGGTCACTTGCTTGATCAACGGACCGATCAGGCGTTCCTGCTCATTGAGCTGCATATTGAGCTCGGGCGGGAAATAAGTCAGCAGCAATTCCTTGTCATTGTCGTGATAGACGATCGGCGTCGCCAGCCGGCCCTGATAGCCGCAATGCGGACAACGCGCCATGTTCGATCCGCCACCAAGCAATCTCTGCTTGGCTTGCGGATCCTGGGTTACATCGAAGAGTTGTTCGATATTCGCACTAATGGGCTGGCGGCAGCGTGGACATGCAATTTGAGTTTGTGGCATTATTCCATTTCCGATTTTATTTTTTTTCGGTGGTCGAGTGGTCTCGCATATTTTTCGCGCGGGTACCCGACCAGCGGTTCATCCCAATAAGGTTTCCATGCGGTCGATGTATCCTTCCATGACCGCAAACGTTTCCTCCACCGCCTGGGGCGTGGTGAGGTCTGCGCCCGCCTGCTTCAGGATATTCAGCGAGTAATCGGAGTTCCCAGCCCGGAGGAAGCCGAGGTAGTTCTCCGCAGCGTTCGGCTCACCACGCAGGATCTTTCCCGCAAGCGCATGAGCACCCGAAATACCCGTGGCATACGAGTAGACATAGTAATCCTCGAAAAGATGACCGAAGGTGGACCAGATCATGCCCACGCGCTCGTGATCCATTTCGAAGTGGGGACCAAAGCCCTCCGCAAAGAGGTCCGCCATCAAGTCGATCATATCGTCGGCGGTCAGGGGCTCGCCACGCTCAGCCCGCTGGTGCATTTCCAGCTCAAAGCGCGCCAGGGTGGGCATCTGGAAGAAGTAGCGGAAGAAATTGCCGCCGACGGCTTCCTCGAGCAGCGCCAGCTGGAAGTTCTTATCCTTGGTGGTCTTCAGCAGGTGCCCGCGCATCATTGCCTGGTGGAAATTGGATGCCACTTCTGCCGCGAAAAGGGAGTAGTTGCTGTAAATAAAAGGCTGGGTCTTCCAGGTCAGATAGGAATGCATCGAGTGACCCAGCTCATGCGCAAGCGTGCTCATGCTGGTCACTTCGTCGGTGTAGCTCATATTGATGAAAGGATGTGTCCCCTGCTCGCCCCATGAAAATGCTCCCTCTGCCTTTCCCTGATTCGGATAAAGGTCTACCCAGCGATCTTGCAGACAGCCCCGGCGCACGGTCTCGACATATTCCTGACCCATCGGCGTGAGACTCTCACAGATCAGGTCCACGGCCCGTGCAAAGGGCACTTTCACTTTTTTCTTCGCGATGGGAGCCCACATATCGTAATAAGCGAGCTTCCTCAGTCCGAGCGCTTTGCGCCGGATCTCAAAATAGCGGTGCCAGACCGGCAGGTTCTTCTTGAACGTGTTGATCAGGTTATGGAAGACATCCGTCGGAATATTTAGATCGAACAGGGATGCCGCCAGCGTCGATTCGTGCTTGCGGGCGCGCATATTGAACACGTTGGCTTTGATCGAATGTGCCAGATTGCTTGCAAGCGTGTTTTTGTGATCGATATACTGAGCCATGTAATTCTCAAAGGCAGTCCGGCGCGCCTTGCGATCAGGGTTGTGGAGGATGTTAGGGTACGTTCCCTGGGTCAGCTCGATCGCCTTGCCTGCGCTGTCCCGGGCAGGTTTGAACTTGAAATCGGCATTGGTGAGCATGCCGGTGGACGTGCTGGCAGCCTGGAAAGGATCGGTCGCCAGCCCCAGGATCTCTTCGACTTCGGCAGAACGCACATGCGCCTGTTTACGGAACAGGTCGTCGAAATAGTGCCGGTAGGTCGCCAGTTTTTCCCCGCCAGGTTGGCTCATCCATTCATCGAGCTTCTTTCTCCCAATGGCCAGGATCTCCGGCTGCAAGAAAGAGACTGCGGAGAGCACCTGCCCGATGACACCCTGCGCTTTACTGCGCATGCCGGCCGCGTGCTGGTCGGTGGTGTCCACCGCATAAGCAAAGCCGGCGTACATAAACGCTTTCCGGATGCAAGCGATCAACTCATAGACTGTCTCGATGGCTTCGGTCAGCACGGCCGGCCCTTGCGACAGCCGTCCCTGGAATCCTCTGGCTTTCGGGATCTCCTGGAGAATCTGATCGATTTCTTTTTGCCAGGCTTCATCAGATGGGAAAACACTTTCAGCGTTCCACGTAAATCTCTTGTCTACTTGCTTGCGCAGGGGGACCTTAGTCGGCATATTCTTATCTATTCCTCACAATTGAACGTGGGACAACCTCACGGAAGTTTGCGTACACAGTCTTCGATTTTACCACCCGGACTCGTTTCCTTCCCCGCCTCAGACGGGCATTTAGCGCGGCAGGGAGAAACACAACCGGGCGCCGGAGTCGGGTTTCGGGTCCGCCCAGATGCGGCCGCCGTGAGCTTCCACAATCGCGCGCGCCAGGTAGAGGCCCAGCCCGGCGCCTTTTGTCTGCTTCACGGCTTTGGTCGAGCGATAGAAACGATCGAAGATGTGCGGCAGGTCCTTTGCCTCGATCCCCGGTCCCTGATCGCTAACGCAGATCACCACCTGCTCGGGCCGCACCTGACCGCTGATTCGGATCTCTCCCGTGGGTGCATACTTTAGAGCATTGGAGACAAGGTTGATGACCACCTGCTCGAGGCCG
>DAITPI010000457.1:0-3806 GCA_036833655.1 Anaerolineales bacterium
GTGCGCCCGGGGCAAGTGCAGGTGAGGGCCTCGCCGCCTCGCGGCGGGATGTTCCCTGGCGCCGCCCGCTCCCTGATCCCGCAGCCAGGAGCTGCAGGCTCCGGGATCGCGGGACAGGGCATGTGTCGCTCCGCTCGGCATGACATCATTCAGTTTAGTAAGCTACTTTGAGAAGGACCTGCAGCAAGATCTGCCTGCCCGCGCCACTTCAAAACCCGGTGCAGGCAGGCATGATCTCCAAAATAGTCCCCTTCGCATCTTTGAACAACCGAGTTACGGTATTTCGGGGAGGTGCCCCGGCAAGGCGGACGGGGTCGGGTCCACCAGGTCTATGAGCTGCCGCTCTATTTCTTCCCACGAGGCGGCAAGATCGAGGCTCTCGATGCGGATGACATGGTCCTGCAGCTTGATCCTCTCCGAGAGCCTGGACTGCACCGCCGGGTAGAGCAGGATGCCGCTGGCGTGGCGATGCGCCTCGGAGATATGCTCCTGCGACCTCAAATATGCATACACCTGGTAAAGATGTGACGAGTCATAGACCGGCTTGCCCCACTGGTTTTCCACGAGGCTGTGGACGGTGAACTTTGTATCCAGGATGATGAGCTGCCCGGTGCCCCGACGCTGTAAGAGTAGATCCGGCACCATGAGCGGCAGGCGATCGTCCGGTTCCGGCGTGTGCCATTCCAGCCGCTTCTGGGCGTGGATCTCCCAGCCTTTGAGGTGTACCCGGAAAAAGTTGACGACGAAACGCTCATAGACACGATAGAGCACCAGGAGCTCCCGGTCCACCAGCGGCACAATGGAGTTACCCGTTGACCCCGCAGGCATCTTGCGCTGGAGCACCAGGTCACAGATGGCGAGCATCAGGCGGTAGTCGTGGTCGTTGCCGCTTTGCGCCAGCAATTGCCGGTGGACCAGGTCGGGGGTGAGATCGATGAAGTCAATACCATCCAGGTCACGCACGAGGCGCCTGAGCTTCTGCTGCATCTCCTGCGCGGATGCCGCGTCCGGTCCGAAGTGACCCTGTTTCAGCAGCCGCGCCAGCGTGGTCCGGACGATCTGGTTCTTGAGAGAGTTAGCGCTGTATGACTTGAAGTGGCAGACCATCTGCCCGCGCTCGATCGCCCGTTGTTTGATCGTCTCTGCAAAGGCGATCCGCCCGCGGATTCCGCGCAGCGTACCCTGCTCCTCCACATAATCGTGACCGAGCCCGATGCGCAGCCGCTGCTGCATGAGCTGGATCAACACGGATGCCAGTAGTGAGTCGAGCGTGGGCGCGCGCTCCACAGCCTCAAGCATCCAGCCGCGCACGGCCTGGACCGGCACCTCGTTCCAGGCATACAGCAACATGTGCCACAGGTTCCGGATCGGGATGCCGAATTCGGTGTACTCTCGAGGTGTTGGATGCGTCTCAGTATCGACCATATCTTTTCATTAGATCGTCGCCTCGAGCGGAGCAGCGAAGCCCGCAGACGAGACGTGATTTTCCAGTAACGCCAGCGTTCGTCTGCGGTACGTGACGCGAACGCGTCTCGATCCTCCGCTCCGCGCGGATCAGGCTAACAACCTCTTCTCCGCCTCTTCGGCGCGGCGCGGGTTGTCGAACCAGTACTCCTTGAGCAGCGGGATGACCTCCGTCCGCACCACGCGGCGGTACCAGTTCTTATCCAGCCCGGCAAAGCTATCTCCCTTGGGCAGGAAGAAACTATGGCCGAGCTCATAGTTCTCGCCGAGCAGTGGGTCTTCGCGGATCTCGCGGTTCAGATGGGTCATCCGCTCGACGATGCGGTCTACAAGGTCGGGATCCATCCCGCGCTGCACCAGCCACTGGCGGAAGAGCTCACTCTCGTACTGCGGCTTGAGCGTGATGAAGACGAAGCGCCGGCGCATGGCGTAATCCACCATCGCCAGGGAGCGGTCTGCCACGTTCATCAAACCGATCAGGTACAGGTTCGGCGGCACGAAGAAATGCGGCTCATCCTCGGTGCGGTAGGCGAGTGGGAGGGCATACTCGGGTCCGCGCTTGTCGGGCTCGATCAGCATCAGCAGCTCGCCAAGGATCTGGCTGATGTTGCCGCGGTTGATCTCGTCGATGATGAACACGTACTCGCGGTCGGGGTCCCGGATGGCTCGCTGGCAAAACTCGTAGAAGATCCCGTTCTTCAAAACGAAGCTCCCCGCTTTGCCCGGCACCGGACGATAGCCGCGCACAAAATCGTCGTAGGAGTAGGATTGGTGGAACTGCACCATCTCCAGCCGGTCGTTGTCCACCTCATTCATCAGCGCGTACGCAAGCTTGCGTGAGACGAAGGTTTTGCCGACGCCGGGTGGTCCCTGCAGGATCATTGCCTTTTTGGACTGCAGCCGCTCGAGGATGTGCTCGAGCTCCTCTTTTTCCAGGAAGACTCCCGAGGCAAGCAAGTCGTCGATGCTGTAAGGGGGCTTGCTGACCTCGATGAACTCGGACAGGATCTGGTCGGTCTCCGTGGCGTTGAGCAGGTTGTTCAGGAACCAGTCGTAGTCCTGCTCCTTGTCGTACCAGATGAAGTCCCGGAGCCGCTCGGCGTATTCCTTGAAGCGGTAGTCCTCGTCCAGGCGCAGTCGCCAGATCGTGCTGCGGTTGGTATAGAAATACCAGGACTTCTCCTTGAAGTCGGGATCCCACTCCACTTCGACAGTCCGCCCGTCGGTGCGGTTGGCGACGATCGTGCCGATCGCCTTGATGGTCATCCGCGAGACAGTCTTGTTGCGGGCGTCGAACGGCAGGCCCGTGCGCTGGGTGGATGCGGCTTTGATGGCGATCCGGTCGTTGACGCGCATGGACATGACATCGTTGATGTAGCGGTTCTTGTAACCGTTCTCCCAGATGCCCTCTTCGAGAAAACGCTGGGTTTGGTCGGCAGGGTCGCGGTCGTCCCAGTAAGCGCCCACCAGCCAGTAGCTGATGCCGCCCCAGGCGCGGTACTGCGCTTCCTTTGACTCGGCAACCATCCGCATGCGCTCGTTCTCGGCGCCCCAGGCAGCCAGGGCAATCTCCGGGAAAGGCCTCTCCTCTTCACGCATCAGCCGCACCATCTCGGCATAGAACTTGGCAGTGATGCCGGCCGTTGGCAGGCGGATGCCTAGGTACTCGCGGTTGCTCTGGTCCAGGCTCAGGAAGGTGTCCGGGCGGATCCAGAACAGGCCCATCGTCAGGTTGACGTTGGTCTGTTTGACTTTCAGCGCCTCGTCGAAGGCGTGGAGGAATTCCTTGTTTTCCAGCGGGTGTTCGCCCAGCGCTAGCTGAAAGACCCGCCACAGCCGGGGGATATCGTTGGCATCCCGGGCCGTCTGGCCCGGGAAGAACCACGAGCGCATGTTGTTCAGGACCGGTACGCCGTTGAGATCTTCCGGCAAGTCGCTTCGCAGGCCGAAGTGCTGCTTGATCCGGCCCAGAATCGCCAGACGCTGCTCGTAGGTAATGCGCCGGTTGAACACACCCAGGAAGGTAAAGGGATCGATCTCCTTGAGCAAGAAGCGTGCCCCTCCCTCATCCCTGTCCTGTAACGGCGTAATGACATGACCTTCGGCGCGGAGCGTTTCCAGAAAGGAGATCAGTTCTTCCTGCCGGTTTTCCCACCCGCTTAATTCCTTTGCCAGCTCCTGATAGATAGGTATCCACGTAAATTGATTGAGCGCCGTAACTTTAAAGCTCTTGTTCTTCATTCGAATGCACTCCAATTGCGAACGATTCGATGGACGTTCATCGCAATAACGTGATTATTATAACCCGCTCCTTTTGCCTCCCCGGCCTGAGTGGCGGGAGT
>DAITPI010000458.1:0-3802 GCA_036833655.1 Anaerolineales bacterium
TGACGGCGATCAGCTGGCTCGGGTCGGTAGGCTCAGGCAGGGCATTCGGTGTCTCCGCCGTGGAGATGGGTGCGAGAGTGGGGGTGGGAGTGGCCGATGCCTCCGCACATCCGGGCAACAACAGGAGGACAATCAACAAAAAAGAGATATTCTTCATCGCGGTCTCCATGGACAAGTATACATGACGGCGGATGGGAATCGGCGATCCTTTTCAACGGATGCCTACCGCCCCGCTTGAAGTAAAATAGATCAACGCGCTCGAATTATGACTAGATCCTGGATCGATCCATGTCCGACGTGACGGCCGGTTTTCAATCCCTGCCCCCCGAATACCAGCGCGTCCTCGAGGCCGCGCAAGACCAGCACAAGATCCGCGTCACGCCGCTGGATACATTGGTGGGAGGCTGGTCGGGGGCGATGGTCTTTCTGGTCAGCGTCACGCACCTGGCGGAATCGCCCCCGCGGGTGGAACACCTCATTCTCAAACTGGATCGAAAGACCAAAACTGCCCGCTCCGATGAACTGGTGCGCCACGCTACTGCGCAGCGCAAGTCGCCATCCGATTTTGCGCGTCACCACCTCGCAACGCTCGCCTTCGAACGGGTGGAAGCGGAGGGTGCCATTGCCATCTTCTACAGCATTGCCGGGCAATCGCTTCAGTCCTTTCGGCCGCTCTCGGCGCACAGCCAACAGGATCAGCTCGAAACCATCTTCACCGCGACAGCTCACTATTTGCTGGAGGAGTGGAATGCCGTTGCCACGTTCACGCAAGCCCTCCATCCGCGCGAGCTCCTGCACGCCTGGCTGGGCTTCCGCCTCGAGCCGGGAGCCCCCATCGAGAGCTTTCTCCGGCAGACCTGTGGGGTGGAGCCGGATCGCCCGGGCTTTCTGATTCAGGGAAGCGTTTTCCCCAATCCCTTGTGGTACGCCCGTTATGCGGACGCTTGGGGCAGCCCACGGCACATCGATGCGATCACAGGTTTGCAGCATGGTGACCTGAATACCAATAACATTCTCGTGCAGTTTTCCCCTGATGGGAGGCAGCTCACGGGGTATTACCTGATCGATTTTGCCCTCTTCAAAGAAGACATGCCACTGCTGTATGACCTGCGCTATCTGGAGATGTCCTACCTGGTTCAGGCCATGTCCCAGGTCTCTTTTGCAAAGGTTATCGATCTGATCTTGCATTCGGCGGAGGGAACCAGGTTCGATCTCAGCCGGGCACCCGTGGAAATGGCCGGTGTGAGCGCAGTCATTGCAATCGCCCGGGCTGCGTTCGAGCGCTGGCTCGTCAGGCATCATCCAAGCCTGGAGGACGATCTGTGGGGACAGTACTGGCTGGCAGGCGCTGCTGCCGGCCTGGCATACTGCCACAAAGCCGGTCAGGCGGAGGAGCAACGCATGGCGGGCTTGCTCTATGCAGCCGCCAACCTCAAGCGCTATTTTGGTTCCTTCTCGATCCCTCTACCGACTGACGTCGAGCACCTGTATAGCGCAGGAAAATCTGGCGGGCCCGGAACCCCACCGGACAGGAAGCGACGTCACAACTTGCCTGCCCAGCCCACGCCGTTTATCGGGCGCACAGCGCAGATTGCACCGCTAAGACAATCGATTCTGGACCCCGATGTCCGCTTAATCACGCTCCTGGGACCGGGTGGCACGGGAAAAACACGCCTGAGCCTGCAGGTCGCGCAAGACGCTCTGCAAGACTTTCCCGATGGCGTGTTCTTTGTGCCGTTAGCCGATGATACCGATGCGACCCAGTTCATCTCGCGCGTTGCCCAGCACCTGGCGGTCCGTGAGGGTGGGCGGCCCCTGCTAGACAACGTAAAGGATTACCTGCGCGATAAACGCCTCTTGCTGGTGCTCGATAACTTCGAGCAGCTCCTGCCGGCTGCCCCACTCGTGGGCGAGCTACTGGCGACTGCACCGCATCTTAAGATTTTGGTCAGCAGCCGCATTGCCCTCCAGCTTCAGGGCGAGCGCGAATATCCTGTGCCGCCGCTCGATCTGCCGAAAACTTCGGGGGATGTTTCCGTGGAAGACCTGGCAGCGAATGAATCCGTGCGTTTCTTCGTGGAGCGGGCGCGCCTCTCCAGTCCCAGCTTCGCGTTGACGAAGGACAACGCTCCGGCCGTGGTCGAGATCTGTCGCCGCCTCGATGGGCTGCCACTGGCCCTCGAGCTTGCCGCAGCGCGCGTCAAGCTTCTCACGCCTCAGGCTCTACTGAATCGCCTGGACGATCGCTTCCGGCTGCTGACAGGCGGCGCGCGCGATCTGCCATCCCGGCACCAGACGCTCCGTAACACCCTCGAATGGAGCTATGGGCTTTTGCGGGATGAGGAGAAAATCCTGTATGCGCGTCTTGGTGTCTTCGTCGGCGGCTTCACCCTCGCGGCGGCCGAAGCGATCTGCAACGCGGATGGACATCTCGATATCCTGGAAGGGCTCACCGCGCTGATCAACAACAGCCTGGTGCGTCAGGAAGAGATGCCTGACGACGAACCACGTTTCGCCATGCTGGAAACGATCCGCGCCTACGCACTGGAACGTCTTGCCGAGGGCGGCGAAATGAAAATCCTGCAGGCTCGACATGCTGCCTATTTTCGGGAAGTTATCCACAACCAGGTGGGATTTAGCCTCTACACGGATCAAGCCCTTCATTGGCTGGACTGGCTCGAGCGTGAAAACGACAATGTTCGCGCAACTCTGCGTTGGTGCCTGAATGCACCGCAAGGCGCCGAGCTGGCATCCACGTTGATGCTGGACTTGTTCTGGTTCTGGTATCGTCGCGGTCATTTCATTGAGGGTCGCATGTGGGCGGAAAAGGCATTGGCAAGCCCTGAAATGCAGGCAGTGTCTCTGCCACGCGCCTGGGCATTGATGACGAGCGGAATGATGGCATTGTGGAAGGGCGAACAGGAAAACGCCCTGGCACGCTTGCAGGAAAGCCTGGAGATCGAACAAAGGTTGGAAGATGAGGAATGGATACCTTTCGCACTCATGTCTAACGCGGTGGCGTTGATCAATATGGGTCGTGATCGTGCTGCCCAGCCTTTCCTGGAGCAAGCCCGCCTCTTGTTCAAGATGCAGGACCGGATACCTTTCGTGAGCTTTACGACCGTCCATCTTGGAAATGTGGAGCTTGGGCTGGGGAACCCGGAACAGGCGCGTCGTTTGCACGAAGAGGCGCTGGCAATTGCCCGATCCTTAGGAGATAACTGGATGGTGTCGTTTGCGCTCAACAATCTCGGCGAGGTGGCACGCGTGCAGGGACAGTATGAGCTGGCGCGAAGCTATTACGAAGAGTGTGAAGTGTTGCTGCGCGATACCGGCGATACAGGGGATATGGCGCGGTTCGTCCACACCCTGGGATATATCGCCCAGCACGAAGGGGATTACGAGCGCGCGGAAGCACAATTCCGGAAGAGCCTGACGATGTTCCGCCAGCTGGGCAACCGGCGCGGCATGGCGGAGTGCATGGCAGGACTCGCCGGTCTGCGAGCCAGGCAGGGAAACGGGGCATGGGGAGCAGTCATGCTCAGCGCAGCGGAGTCCGTGTTGAAGGCGACGGGAGGCGCCTGGTGGCCCGCCGACCGAGTCGAGGTGGAGGCAAACCAGGAGATCATTCGCTCGGCGCTGAGCGAAACGGAACTGGCAGCGGCACAGCGGAAGGGCCGGGCGATGACCCTCGAGCAGGCGCTCGCATTCGCCTCGGAAGAATCCCCTTCAACCTAATTTCCCCAAACAGCCTGTCAAAAATCAGACCAGGGCGGCATCGATCAGGATCCGCGCAGTCTCT
>DAITPI010000459.1:0-3781 GCA_036833655.1 Anaerolineales bacterium
GGAAAGGAATTGCCTTGCGAGGGCGACTCGCAAGGCGCAACTGAATATGCTCATGGTCCGCTCAACCGCTGCCCGGAGAAGACGGCTAGCCGAGTTGAAGCAGGAAGTCGCCAAGCCAGGGTTTGACCGGCATGCCTTCCACTTGAGGGATGTCTGCGAGCTACCCTCTGAATTGCAGGGCTCCTCGGTGGCTACACTGGTCGACCGGGAAGCAATCCAAAGCATCATTGTCTTTCCAGCACAGATCCAGCGCGGTTGGCATTACGTTCCAAAACAAGCCTTGCTATTCACAGCAACCGGCGTCATGCATCTGCTTGCCTCGATCTGGCCGGAACAGGAGCCTCAGGTCACCTGCCTGCATGGAGGTGGCCTGATGTATGTGAAAGCCACTTTGCTGTTACTCTATGGATATCTGGAGATTGTAGCGCAGGGCCAGGATTCACCGGTCCGAATCGGCATGGAATTCAATACGGTTTCGTGGGACGCTATTTCGGCGCCACTATGGCAATTCCTGGGTCTCAATAAAACTGTAGCCAGCATGTCGGATCAGGTGATCTACTCCGCAGAAGCTCGCCGGGCATTCGAGATGTTGCCGTTTAAGTTTTTCAACGGTGTGCAACTCTATGGTTTACTGCCCGGGGAGCAAGTGGAGAAATTGGTCTTTGAGGCGGGACTCACGAAACGCAGGTTGTATTTCTTCCGGCAGCCGATTACAGCAGATACTCTGCTCATGTTGACAACGAACTACATGATTGTGATCCAGGAGGACATCCGAATTAAGCAGAGCTGGATTCTCTACTATATCCCTCGGAACAGCATTTGCACGATTCAAAGCAAGGTCTGTGGTCTGTCGAACGAATTATCCATCCAATTGAAACGACGGGACCAGATCATGGATTGTAAGCTGCTCGTGACAAACCAAGCCGTGGATGCGTGGCGTTCAACATGGATTGCAGATGGAGGCCAGTGGCAGGATCTTTCATGCCAGCCGGTTTGAGCGCGTACTTGTTTTGACTGAGGTGATCTTGGAAAAGCAAATTTTGAAAAACAACTTCTTGCAGATCGAGTATTTGACGGATGCGCTGCGCATTACCGGATTGACACCGGCAGGGAAAGCCAACATTCTGGCTGACCTCAGTGACCTGCCGCCGATCCCTACGCCCTTTGGTGATTTCTATTTCCGCGGTGGGCATCGCCTCTGGCACTCTCCGGAAGCCATGCCGCGCACATACATTCCGAACCCCGGCAAATTGACGGTCACGGAACTCCAGGATGGCGTTATCCTCGATTCGCCAACAGAACCGGGCAGCGGCATCCGAAAACGTATCGAGATCCGGCTCGCCGCCGATACGCCGTCTGTCAGGCTGACGCATACACTGATCAACGATGGTCTCTGGACAGTAGAGCTGGCTCCCTGGGCAATCACGCAGTTTCGCCTGGGCGGCACCGCGATTTTGCCGATGCCGGTTGGCAACGCAGACCCGGCGGGGCTGCTCCCAAATCGCCAGTTCTCCCTGTGGCCGTATGCCCGGATCACGGACCCGCGGCTGCAGCTGGATGATCGATTTGTGCTCTTCAAAGCGGATGCGCTGCTGCCGCCGTTCAAGCTTGGCTACTTCAACCCGAACGGCTGGATGGCATACTGGCTCGAGGGGATGTTCTTCCGCAAGAGCTTCGAGGTACACACCGCCATGGCTCATCCCGACGGCAACTGCAACTCGGAGCTGTATTGTAACGATCGGTTTGTCGAGTTAGAAACTCTGGCGCCCTTGACGCGGCTGGCTCCGGCTGCAGCCGTACAGCATGTGGAGATCTGGGATCTCGTGGAGACGATCGATGGCTTGCCTGCAGACGTTCTGGCTCGATTGTGAGGCAACGGGCTCCGCAAACGAAGCAGTCAGTTAGTCGCTACGCAAGGCTTCCGCAGTCTGGACCCGGCCCAATCGCCAGGCGGGATAGATCGCTGCGAGCAGCGCTGCACCGATTGCCAGCAAGAATGCCTGCACGAACGGTCCCGGGTCCGCCTGCATCTGGAGCGTCCAGCCAAACGAACGCTGGTTGATCACAAAGATCAGGATCCATGCCAGGATGTACCCGGTGGGGAGCGCCGACAGTCCTGCCGAGGCGCCGAGCAAGCCGGTCTCCCAGAAGGTCAGGCGGCGCACTTCGGCCGTGTTCAGCCCCAGCGCCCGCAAGATGCCCATCTCGCGGGCTTTCTCCATCTGCAGCGCGAGCAGGGAGCTCAAGACTCCGATGAACGCTACCAGCGTCGTCAGCAATTGCATGGCGGTGGTGATGGCGAACGTCCGGTCGAACACCGCGAGGGCGTCCCGGCGCAGGGCTCCGCTGGGATTGACCTGGATCCGCGAAAAGCGCGCGAGCTGCGCGCGCAGGTCGTCGGTGACGACATCCACATCGCTGCCCGGGCGGAGGAAGAGCACCACGCCATTGATGCGGTCATCCTTCCAGAGGCGGCGATAGACCTCCAGGCTCATCCGCACGGTCCCGCGCGTCGAGCCATAGTCGGCGTAGATTCCCGCAATTGGAAAGGATCTCCAGCCAGCGGGAGTGAGCAGGGTGAGCGAGCCTCCCGGGGCGGTGATTCCCAACCGGTTGGCGAGCGGCTCCGAGAGCAGGATCGCTCCCGCCTCCACCATCTGCCAGGCTTGCTGCGGGTTGCCCTGCGCTTTCAAAAACAGACGGGGATTCAGCGGTCGCCCCGGAGTCGTCGCCAGGATATCCACCGGACCCTCTTCTGCCTCGACAGTGACCACGCGCACCTGCAGGCTGGACCCGACGCGCGGGTCACGGGCGGCGATGGCACCAGCCTCGGGGTCCAGTGGGGTATCGAGGCGCGTTTCACTGATCCCCTGCGTGGCAATATAGATATCTCCCTGCAGAGTTTGCTCGAGCCAGAGGGTCACGGTGGTGCGAAAGCTCGTGATCATGACTTGCACACCGATCGTCACCGAGACCGCGATCATCAGGGCGGCGACCGCCACCGCTGTCCGGCTCTGGGACCGGATCACATTCCGTGGGGCGAGGCGGCCCAGCAAGCCAAATCGTCGACCCAGCGGCTCGCTGAGAAACTGCATCAGCCTCACGGTTACCCAGGGTGTGAGCATTGCCAGCCCGATAACAACCGCGAACGTGCCGCCGAAACTGACGACGAGACTGCGTGTAGGGATCGAGAGAATAGCACCACCCACGAGCGCCGCGCCGATGCCCATCCCAGCTGCGAGCCCAACCGCCCTCTGGGCTTTGCCCTCCAGCCCGGCTCGCGAGAGCGCCAGTCGCGGCGGGACCGAGGCGGCTTCCCAGGCGGGGGGCGCCGCCGCCAGCACGCTCGCCAGGAAACCCGCCAGTCCGCCTTTGAGCAGACTGGCAGCGGGGACCTGGATGCCTCGCACGCTGAGGACGAAGTACAAATCGTTGATCGTTTGTGTGACCATCCGCACCGCCTCCTGTCCCAGCAGCACGCCGAGCACGAGACCCAGTCCCGCGCCCAGGGCGCCGATCAGGGCGGCTTCGCCCAGCACCATGCCGAACACCTGCTCACGCGTGTATCCTAGACTGCGCAGAGTCCCGAACAGGGTACGGCGCTGGACCACGGAAAAGGTCATGGCGTTGTAGATCAGGAAGATACCCACCAGCAGCGCCAGCAGGCTGAGTGCGGTTAGGTTGATCCGGAAGGCGGCGGTCATTTCGGCAACCTGGCTGTTGCGCGTCGCGGAGGGGACCAGCAGTGTGCCAGCTGGAAGGGCTTCGGAGAGCCAGCTTG
>DAITPI010000460.1:0-3779 GCA_036833655.1 Anaerolineales bacterium
GGCGCGCAGCATGGCGATCAGACCGATCTCGATGACTACGCCGGAGAGCATGGCGCTGATCCCGCTGGGCGCCTGGGAGTGGGCGTCAGGCAGCCAGGTGTGGAGGGGCACCAGCGCCACCTTGACGCCAAAGCCGATAATGAACAACGCGCCCGCGCCCAGGATGGCAAAACGGTTCACGCCCGCCCCGGCAACGGTCTTCGTGATCTCTGCCATGTCGAGCGTTCCCGCTTGCGCCAGCACGATCGCAATGCCGACCAGGACCAGCACCGAGCCGGTGGCGCTTTGCACCAGGTATTTCATCCCGGCTTCCAGCGAAGCCGCCTGCTCACGATAAAAAGCCACCAGCAGATAGGATGAGATCGCCATTGCCTCGAACCAGACCCACAGGTTGAAGAGGTCGTTGGCAGAGACCAGGCCGATCATCATGCCCATCATGGCGAGCAGCATGGCGTAGTACTTTTCCTCGCCCACCTCGCCAGACATGTAGGAGCCGGAGAAGAGGACCACCAGGGTCCCGAGCAGGAGGACACAGCCTGCCATGAACAGGCTGATCCCATCCACGCGCAGCCAGATCATGTTGATGCTGAATTCCTGGGCGCCGCTGGTAAACAGCGTTTGCAGGGCAAAAACGAATGGTACCCAGGCGGCAAGAACGGCAAGGAAAGCCAGCACTCGCACGAGATAGGAACGGCCACGCAGGGTAGTCTCACGTGTCCCCAGCCGCCCGGCAAGATACACAAGCGGAGAAGAGACCAGCGGGATGGCGATGACTCCCGAGAAGTTCAGTAGATTCATTTATGTACCCAACAATACAAGCAGCACGACCAGCAGCGCGCTGACAATGCCGAGAATATTCCAGTTCAGCTCGCCCGTCTGGGTGAGGCTCAAGCCCTCTGCCAGCTTGTAGGTGCCGCGCACGATGATGCGGCTGAGGAACTCAAAGCCGAAGGCAGCCTCGACGAACGGATTGAGCCAGCCTCCTCCGAAGAGTCGATAGCCCCGGGCGCGCAGCCAGGAGATGCCCAGACCCACGGCGACGATCGATAAGGTGAACCAGGTCGCGGGAGAGGAGACTACTGCAGTGACCATCATCGCGAGCGATTCATATTCCATGTCATGGAAGGGCAGGGTGGAAGCCAGTAGTCCGCTCAGACCGCCGAAGAAGCACCAGGTGACGAGCGTGCCCGCGGCCAGCAGGCCGAGCGCCAATTTCATGGCAAATCCGGCAGCGTGGACATGTAGATAGTCGCGTTCCTTGCCGAAGAATACCAGCCAGGTCATGCGGAACGTGTAGAATGCCGTAAGACCGGCGCCGATCAGCATCAGGGCATATGCCCAGAGCGGCGAATGCTCGAGTCCCGCTTCGAGGATCAGCTCCTTGCTCCAGAAGCCGTTGAAGATGGGGATGCCCGCCAGCGCCAGCGCGCCCAGGACGAAGACATTCCGCACGAAGGGCATGCGGGTCCCCAGCCCGCCCATGCGACGCAGGTCGCGCGTGCCGACGCTGTGGATGACTGAGCCGGCTGCCAGGAACAACAGAGCTTTGAAGACGGCATGGCTCAGTAAATGGAATTGACTCGCCAGCACACCGCCTGCCCCGATGGCGTAGACCATGTAACCAAGCTGACTGACGGTGGAATAGGCCAGCACGCGTTTGAGATCGACCGCAGTCAATGCCGAGAGGGCAGAGAGCAGGGCGGAGGTCAATCCCACCATCAAGACGGCAGTCGTCCAACCGGGCACCGGTTCAAAAGCCGGATAGAAACGCGCCAGCAGGTAGATACCGGCGTTGACCATGGTCGCGGCGTGGATCAATGCGCTGACCGGCGTGGGCGCCTCCATGGCATCCGGCAACCAGGTGTGGAAGGGGAACTGCGCCGATTTCGCCGCGGCTGCCACGAGGAAGCTGAAGGCGATCCATGCCAGTGTCCCCGCGGGAATTACGGAGGCATTCTCCAGAAGGTCCGAGATCTGGAAACTGCCGATATTGGCAACGGCGATCAAAGTCCCTGCCAGTAAGCCCACACCACCGACCTGGGTCATGATCAGCGCCTTGATGCCGGCTGCCACGGCCCTGGGGTCATCGTTGTAAAACGAGATCAGGCCGTATGAGCATAACGCGGTGATCTCCCAGAAAAAGAAGGTGAACAGCAAATTGCCGCTCAGCACCAGCCCGATCATCGCGCCGATAAAGAACAGCACGAGGAAATAGTAGCGACCCAGCTGGGCATCGCCGTGCATGTAGTCTACGGAGAAGATCACCGCCAGGGAGCCCACCACCGCTGCGATGGCAGTTAGCGAGACAGCCAGTCCATCCGGGACAAAGCTCAGGGTACCGAAGGCTTTCCCGAGCGGGATCTGGATCGCGGCGGCTGAGCTTGCAACCCTCAGCAGCACGAGAGATGCCACAGCCGTGAAAACACTGGACCCCACCGCCAGACTGTGCTGGGTTCGGGCGCGCTTATTCCCCGCCAGCCAGACGGCGAGTGCCCCGATCCAGGGCAGGAGGATCACGAGCGAGACAAGAATCCCAGCCATATCAGCCTCGCAACGTGGAGATCTTTGGCACGTCCAGGGTGCCAAAGCGCCGCCGCACCTGGACGGCAAGTGCCAGTCCTACAACGGCCACGATGGTATCTGCCACAATGACCGTTGCCGCGGTCGACTGCCCCAGCCCAAGATTGCCACTCAGCTTTCCAGCCAGGACCAGCGCCAGGATCACCCCCTTGATCAGGATCTGCAAGACCATCACGATCTTGATCAGGTTGCGGGTGATGAGCAATCCATAAAAGCCCACACCCAGGAGCCCGATAACTCCCAGAAGGATCACGTTTAAGGGATCAAGTGTCACGATTGAACTTCCTCTTTTTTTCCGGGCACCGTTTCCGAGAGCAGGCCCAGCACGCCCATCACCCCGGAGAAAATCAGGGCGATCTGGATCCAGACGTCGAGCACCCGGTTCTGCCAGAGCGAGCTGGCCAGGTCGGTGGAAACGCTTGTGAGGGTGGTCCGCACAGCCGGGAATGCCATTGCCCCCAGCAGGACTGCCACGAGGCCCACCACGGTGAATGCCAGCGGCTTTGGGATAACAGAAGCCGGGTCCAGCGCATCGTCGCCCACGACGCTTACGGCATAGACCAGCAGAACCGTGACCAATCCGGCGCCGACCGATAATTCCATCACCGCCACCTGGGTCGCTCCGAGTAAGTAGAGCGTTGCCGAGACCAGCGCGCTGATACACGCCAGGTAAATCGTAGCCGACAGAATACGCTTGGCGACAATCGCACGATAGGCACAGAACACTGCGCCCAGCAAAAACAAAGCATCCCAAAAAGCATCGGGACTCAAGTATTGAATGCCTTCCATACTCGAAAACACTCCTGTTCTTTTGGAGCTTGGACAGATGAATGCAGCTCCGGGTCTCCCCTCCCTCTGCTTTACTCTAACCTCGATTGTGAAATATACCACAAATTGAGAGAGTTGATACCTGGTCAGGTGACAAGACTTATACGATTTTAATATCCCGACTATCCCGGACCTACGGGGTGATGGGCAGGGTTTTCCATCACCCCTCCTGAAGCTATTCCCCATTGAACTGAAGACTGCGCGTCCTATAATTAAGAAGGGTTACAGTGCTATTTACGGTAAAGATCCAATCAGCGAGTGAGATGTAGGAAGGAGAACGAATTCATGGAACTGAAAGAAGGAATGAGCGTGGTTACTCCGGGTGGCGAAGAGGTGGGTAAGGTGAATCGCTTCGTCCTCGATCCGGCGAC
>DAITPI010000461.1:0-3773 GCA_036833655.1 Anaerolineales bacterium
GCTGGTCTCCAATCCGGGGCGGATGATCACGTTCCGCAGCAGCAGCAGGCGCACGAGGCCCTCCGGCAGGAAGTGGCGAGCCAGGCGTGGAAGTAGATAGGGGAGATTCAGGTAGATCGGCATCTCAGCGATTCAGCAGGGCAGTCTATTCCGCGGTGTGGATGGGCAGGACTTGCTCGCAGCCGGAGATGTCCTGGCGCGGCACCAGCAACTCTACATCCACGCGTTTCAACCGGTCGGCAGACTCGTAGTAGCACAACAATGGCGTGGTGACCCATTTCACCCAGGCGTTATTCTCTTCGGCGAAATGGCCATCGCTCTTATCCAGCCGCCGGTTGACGGGGTTGGTGATAATGAGCGAGAAACGATGTGCCGCCAGGTCCTTATAAAACTGGGCGAAGTACTGGGCGTTGCCGCTCATGGCTTCGTTGATCAGCACCTTCTTGTCGTATTCGGGCACAAGTGGAACGCCGGTGATGTAGCCGAAGGTCAGCAGCTGGCGCTGGTCCATGAAAAGGACTTCTCCGTTCTTCGATGCCTTTGCGACGTTCTGCCGCAACCTCTGCAAGGCTTTCTCTGTATCTTCCGCCGAGGGAATCGTATCCGGCAAAGGATTCGGCAGCGGGTCCTCCACAATATCTGCCAGTGTTGCCACAGTCTGGAGGTCTGCCCTGATGGAAAGCGGCGTCATGCCAATCAACGGTTTGTAGCCAGGGATGACGATCAGCGCCACCATCGCCGCCTGGACCCAGAACGGAGCAGCATCGATCTCGTCGATCCAGCGGAAGGCGCCGTTGCGCCAGGCGATCGCTGCGGCAAACATCATGCCAATGATGAACATGTCCATGTTGTGCAGGTCTCCCCCGCCGCCGATCTTGACACTGACGATCAAGCCAACCACTAGAAAAGCAAGCAGAGGCAGGACAAGCGCAAGTCGCTGCCAGATATTCAGCTTCCAGCGACCGCTGATCCAGAGATATATCAGGATACAGATCAAGGGCACGACAGCCAGGATGAGGCCGATCAGGATGCCCTCCCCGTAGGTTGCATTCGGGAGCAGTCGGTACCAGAGCAGCGGCTGCGCAGACACCTCGGTGCTGACTGCAGCAATCGTCACGCCCGGGCTGACCACCGTTTCGACCCCCGAACCGGGGGCAGAGGACACACTTGCTGTCTGACCGATGGACCGTGCCCATCCGATCAAGCCGGGAATCCAGAAGGGCGTCGCATAGCCTCCAAAGACCCCCGCCGCGCCGACCGCAACCGCCCGCGTCCAGGCTCTCCTATCCAGCAGATCACTTGGCGGAACTGCCCTGTTCAATTCCAGCATGGCTGCCCACATCCCGGGCGCAAACAGCCACGTGTAGCGACTGATCTCGGCAAAGTAGCTCGCCGCGGCGATCAACGGGACCGCCAGCCACAACGGGCGTTCCCAGGCCAGCGCGACCACGATCGCACACAGCAGCAGCGGCGGATGGATCGGTCCCTGGCGCACGAAGGTAAACGCCCATACGCCCGCCAGCAGCCACTTGAGAGCCTGGGTTTTGTTCAGGCGAAAGGCAGCCCAGCCGAGGAGCAGATAGGGAACGACATCCACCAGGGCAATCCATAAACGCGCCTGCCAGATCTTGATACCCGGAACGAGAAACGGAATGCCGCCAATAAACTGCCTGCCGATGTCTAACAATACTGGGATGGGCTTATCAGCCGGATAATCGTAGAGCTCTCGACCGAAAAGCACGGAGTAATCCCAGAGCCGGTTGCCTTCGGACCACGCCAGCGAAAACGGGTAGCCGGTCACTTCGATCAGCGAGACAAACAAAGTGTAGGTGCCGCTGACCAGAACGAGCGCAGCCAGCGCGGCCGACCAACGGATGAGGCTACGCCTGTCCCGGGTGAGAGCCCATGCCAGCAGGAGGCTCGATAAAACGGCTAGCAGGATTCGAAGGTATGGTCCATGTAAGACTTTCCCCCAGAATGTGTACTGCAAAAAATACACGGGTGCAATCAAGAAAAGCAAAGCCAGGAGCCAGCGAGCGGGACCCAGGCGTTCTCGGAGCGAGACCAGAATCCCGGAGATCTTCTCCAGGCGCCCGGGGGACCATAGAAAAACAACAAGAACAGCGAGGCAAAGAATACAAAACGACAGGAACAGAGCAAACGCCAGCGCCCAGCTCAGGGCAAACTGTCCCAACCCGACTCCTGTCCCCCAGGCAATCCTCTGGAATTCCATGATAGACCCGGTCGACAGCCAGGCAGCGAGGGCAAGAAGGAGGAATCGCTTTAGGGAGACGCTACGTTGGGACATTCCGGTTTCCTGGGTCGAGGAAGCAATCAAAGCGACCCTCGAAGCAGCTCTTCGAAAAATGACAGCCGGACTGTTTCCTTTTGATCGGCATCGATCGTTTTCCTGAGAAACTCGCGATCCGCCCGGCGACCTCGCATGCGATAGGCAAAATCCCGGATGGATTGCGCGTGGGTTTGAATGTTATCTTCTTTATTGGGAATTTTCAATAGGAAATCGCAGTCCACATCGTCTAGATCGGTATCGGCGTAGGCTACCACGAGCGGCAGTCCGAAAGCCAGGCATTCGCGGCTCTTGAGGGGCGAAGCCTCTTCCAGCTGCACACGATGGAGCGCCAGGGAGCTGATCGCCACATCTGCCTGTGCGAGCACCTGCCGGTACTCCTGCATGGACAGATACCCGTGCAGGCTCAGATTCCCCGGCAGGGACTCAAAGCCGGGCAGCTCGTCATACCCTACAACGTCGACCTGAATGTCCTGACAGCGCATCGCCAGCTGGACCAGCTTATCCACGCCATGCCAGGGATAACCCGGGTCGCCAATAAAGACAAGACGTGGAGTCTGATTGGCGGGCGCCGGCAGCTCAGGAAAGTCCTCCAGCCTGCATCCGTTGGCAATGACGCGCACCGGCTTACGGTAGAAGGCAAAGGCCGGCGATGCCGCCAGCTCGCGCGAGACCGTGACCAGTCCACGCACGCGGCGCAGAAAGATCCCGCGCGTCAGGCGGTTGTAGAGGCTATAGGCGCCGCCGAGTCCCTCATGCTGGGTCAGGTCGTTTGTGTTGATCTCCTCCACAACAGGGGCAACCCTCATGAGCTGGTGCCCTGGATAGACATAGATGCTGTAGCGCAAGTAGATCAGATCCGGCTGGAACTGCCGGATTGCAGCGATCGTCCGCCTCATGGCAGCAATGCGATCGATCTCGGTTTTTAGCTTGCCGGATGGTTTGTAGAAGAAGTAATCTGCTTCGATCAACTGCGACTGTGGTTCATGGAATGAAGTGTGCATGAACAGGCGTGCTTCATGCCCCCGCGCGTTCCAGGCTGCCAGCTGAGACTGGATCTTTTTGCCTACACCGCTATTGCGCGTGCGCGGCCAGTGGAGACTGACATAGGCAAGTCGCATGAAAACTCAAGATTCCACAGCACGGTTGCGGCGCTGCTGCACGGAACGGTAGACGTTCCGCAAACTGTCGTAGATACCTTTGAAGAGTGGCCCCTCGATCACGCGTCCATAGGACGGATAGTCCGAGAAGCTCTTGCGTGGCAAATTCATGATCGCATCGAACTCGCCGTCGCTCACGCCCAGTTTCTTTGCCACATACTCGCGGTCCTCTTCCTGCATGGACGGAGCATACGTCGGTTTTTGAAGCTCAAGCAGAGCAGCCTCGCGTGTAATCTCGTTCGAACAGATCTGGCTGGAAAGATGTGAGCGGCGTTTATCGTAGCCGAATTTTGTGGGAAGGATAT
>DAITPI010000462.1:0-3761 GCA_036833655.1 Anaerolineales bacterium
AGTCATCTGCTTGGAATCGCGCAGCCCGCTCAGGGTCCGGGCAAGCCGTGTTGGGTCATCCGGCAGGATCGCCGCCCCCACTGCCACCGGTCCTGCCAGGGCGCCGCGCCCCGCCTCGTCCAGGCCCGCGACGTCCAGCACCCCGCTCTCCCAGAACCGGGATTCAAACACGAGATCGGGGCTAACTCGCATCGCCATACATTCCACGCCGGGCGTTGGCATGGATCTGGAAGATATCCTGGATCATGCGCAGCGCGTCGCGCAGCGCGCTGACCTTGCTCTCGGAAAAATGATACCAGTGGATGGGGATCTCGACGATGCGGTAGCCCTGGCGGCGGGCGATGTAGAGCAGCTCGATGTCGAACGACCAGCCCGGCAGGGTCTGGCGCCGGAAGATATCTTCTGCCACGGCAGCGCGAAAGCATTTGAAGCCGCACTGGGTGTCGTTCAGCCCGGGCAGGATCAAGGCCTGGATGATGAAGTTGATGCCGCGCCCGCCCAGGTGGCGGTAGGACGGCTCGTTATAGCGCACAGCGCCGCGGGCTTCGCGCGAGGCGATGGCAATATCGAAGTTCTCGAGCCGGGGCGGCAGGAACTTGACGATCTCCTCCACCGGCATGGACAGGTCGGCATCCCACATAAAGCGATAGTCCCCCCGCGCCGCAAGCATCCCGCGCCGGACGGCCGCGCCCTTGCCCTTCTCGCTCTGCAGCACAGACAGGTTCGGATGCTCGCTGGCGAACTGCTGAGCGATCCGGTGCGTGTCGTCGGTGCTGCCGTTCTCCACCACAATCACTTCGGACGTGAAGGATTGCTGCTTCAGAAAATCAAAAATCTGTTCCAGTGTGCCGGGCAGGCGGTTTTGTTCGTTATGGGCAGGGATGACAATGGAAAAAAAGGGGTTCAAGGAAAGATGGGTGTCGGACTCAAAAGAAGTATATACGCGAAGACCGCCAGGACGCAGAGCAGCACCAGCCCCAGGCCAGCGACGATCACGAGCTGGAGCACGCTCATCCCCAGGATCCGTCCCCGCCCCGGCACGGACGCAGGCAGCGGCTGGGCCGGGCTGGACTCCCGGATGGACGGAGAAGCGGTCAGGATATCTGCCGGTGGCGCCTCGCCCTCCTCCAGCATGGCAAAATCGAAATCGGCGGGGTCGAAGGGCTTTGCTTCCTCGGCGGCGTTGAAGATCGCCCTGGCGCGTGAGACCGGCTTGCGGGGAGGCTGGGTGTCCTCTTCTTCCCAGGCAGCTTTGGGCGAGGGAGCGCCAGCCGCGGCGACTGGCTTGACGGGCATGCGCGGGTTGAGGATGCGCTCGGTAAACTCGTGCACCGCTTCCGCCTTGAGCACCGGCTTGCCGGTCGCCAGCCCGGAGACGAACGACTTGACGCCGTCGATCATGATGACCTTGACCGCGGGTCGCACCGCCTCGATGTGCAAACCCGGGTTGGCGGCGATCAGCAACGGCTCCACCTCGACCGGCAGCTTGATCCCCTGGCGCTCGATATAGGCGGTCACGGCTTTCGCCAGGCGCGCCGTCTGCTGCACCAGGTTGACCCTGGCGGGCTTGTAGCCATCGCCCGATTCCTCATTCCACGAAGTGGCGCGGGCTTCGTAGCGCCCGCGCAGGTAGGTGACGTGGATCACGTAGATGCCGGTGGGTCCGAGCAGGATCAGGGGCACCACGATACCGCTGGCGCCCAGGGGCAGGTTGCGGATGAGGGTGTAGCCTTTTTCCAACTGGCGGTCGAAGAAGCTGACGATCGCCTTCTGCGCTTCCAGCTCGTTGGGCCAGTTGAAGCCGTACTTCAGCATGCCCTGGATGCGCTGGAGAGTCCCCAGCTCACCTTTTTCATTGACCAGAGGGGTTTTATCGATAATTCTCATAGGGGATTAGAATACGGGAGCGTTCTCCAGCTCGTCGCGATCGGCGTTCTGGCGAGTCGAGATGATCTCATTCCCATTTTGCCTGACGATCTGCAGGAGCTTGTCCTGGAAATCAAAGCTGCCTGCCATGAATTCCTTGCGCTGACCCACGGCAAAGCGCCGCCCCTTCTTGAGCCGGTCCAGCAGTTCCTGGCGGCCGAGCAGGACACGATCGGAAAATGCAGCCCCGCGCCGCTCGAACGCGCGGACCACGTCTATCTGCCCGTTCTTGTAACGGACCGCTTCAATGACGCCATCAAACTTTTTTGCCATACAAATTCTCCCCGTTCATTTTAACATTAAAAGAGAAAGACCCTAAAGGTTTTCAAAACCTTTAGGGTCTTTTTACTTGCCGGGACAGATGTACGGGTGCTAATCACACCACGAGGACAGCCACAGGGCAAATAGCCCCCCAATGATGGCGGTTATGAAGAAAGCAATAACGTCAGCCATAGAGGAATGTTACTCTGCTGACTGCGGCGAGTCAACGCACAGAGTTGTTAGCAAAAGGGAAGTGAGTCTTCAAAACAAGGCTCTACCAGTTTAACGGGGAACATTTTCTAAACACAACGTACACGAAGGTCGCGAAGGAAGAAGGCCCATTAAGTCACTTCTCTTTTCCTTCTTTGTGCACTTGAGCGCCTCTTCATTTTTTGAGACTGAGCCGAATGAGGAGGTTATCATCGGAGGCAGTGGTCCAGATGGAATCGGATGTGATAAGCACACTACCACCAGAAACACCTTCATCGGGTTTAATCTGTTCGACGATTTGATTTGCTGAGGGGTTGATTCGGTACAAAAAGCCACTATCCTGACGCAACCAAACCGCATCTTGAGTGACAAAAATGTCGCCCGTAAATCCTATATTAGATAATTGCTTAAATTCAGCAACAGGTTCCAACGATTGGGGGTTAAGCCGTACGACCGCGTTATCTTGAACCACCCATATGCCATTCTCAGTTCCAGCGATGAGGCGAGGGCTTTGGATGGTTAGCCGCTCAGTAACCTTTCTTTGTTCCGGATCGATCTGGAGGACAAGATTATCGGATGCACAGGCAGCCATCAGTAGCTTATCCGTTACAGCTAATTGAAAGCACCGTGCGCCAAGATCAATGGCAGGATTGGGTTGACCGGTTGTCACATCAATTCCGACGAGCTTGTCTCCGTTGCCTGAGAGCACCCAAATTTGATTGAGTAGAAACGGCATATCAAACTGGTCAAAGATCTTTCCAACCTTGACCGTTTCAACAACACTTTGTGTGCTTGGATCAATGCGGACCACGTCGATTGTCCTGTGGTCTTCATCACCACTGGCAGAGCATGCCCAAATATGCGTTCCATCTGTGCCAAGCCCCTGGCAATAGTGATATGGATCACTGGTTGTATCCACTTTGATGTCCCCAACCGCACGGTTCGCGGCTGGGTCAACCTGGATCAGATGCCCATCATCTGTCTTTACCCAGATAAAGCCCTGAACAAAGGCAAGCTCATCTGGATACTTTATATCGATGGTTGCCAGCGAGCGCTCTTCCAGGGATTCAACGGATGCAGGTGTGGGCAGAATGATTGGCACTGAAGTGGAAGTTGGAGCAGGCGCTTGAAGAGCTGAAGCTGTACAAGCAGCCAAGGTGAGGGTAACTACAACAAGCAAGAGGTCTTTGAATGTGATTTTCATAACAGTAAGTCCTCCAAATACGTTTTCGGTAAAAGCTGCAAATCCTTGCTCATTTTATTCCATCAGACGGCCAGGAGCTAGCACCCAACCAGTATTTTATGCTGCCCCCTCCGTGTAATTCCTTATGGGCTGTCCATACTACACTCCCCCAGGGGATAAA
>DAITPI010000463.1:0-3752 GCA_036833655.1 Anaerolineales bacterium
GAACAGTCCCTGGCGGATCGGCTTCTTATAGAACAGGGCAACCAGATAGTTGAATGTGATCCCTAAGGCAATCAGGTTCACGCCAGTCACGGTGGAGATCAGGGCCAGGAACAACGCCGCCACGCCCCAGGCAGCCAGGGTGGTGACGCCTTGCGCTCTCAGGTACAGGATCCACAGGAAGACCAGCCCCGCCACGCCCAGACCTCCCAACCCGAGCAGCCCGAGGATTCTCACCGGGTTATAGGAGAGCACTGTCCAAAGCATGCTCTGCATGAAGATGCTTCCATCGCGGACCACGCTCAGCTTCGAGCGACCGACACGCTCGCTGTAGGGAATCGGAACCTCTTCGATGCGGATCTTTTCATGGACGGCGCGCGTGCTCATCACGGGCGTAAGGTTCAAGCCATCCGGAAGTGGATAGACGTGCTCCAGGATCTCGCGCCGGAAGACGCGCATCCCGCTGGCGCTGTCGGTCACTTTTTGGTGGCTGAGCAGGGTCAGCAGGTTAGCGAAGAAGAAATTACCGACCCGCCGCATGAGAGGCATCTTGCTGTCCGCGCCCGCCATGCGCGAGCCGATCACCAGATCTTTCCCCTCCAGGGCTGCCTGGCAGAGCTGCGGAAAATACTCCGGTGGATAGGTGCCATCCGCATCCAGGAAGCCGATCAGCTCGCCGCTGGCTTTGGAGAACCCGGTCTTGAGCGCCGCGCCATAGCCCCTGTTTTTTGGATGCCGGATCAGGCTCACCCCGCGAATGCTGCTCGCAACCTCGGCGGTCCGGTCCCTGGAGCCATCGTCCACGATCAGCAGCTCAAGCCGCTCGACACCGACCTTCCTTAATGCAGGCTCGACGGCAAGCACCCGGTTGGCGATTTCCGCAATTCCGTCCTCTTCATTGTAGGCCGGAATTACAATAGACAAGACTGTCATGAAACTTCATCTTTCGATGCATGATAAATAAACCGGTTGGGATCCGTGATCCTTCCATCAATCGTCTTGATCAGTTTGGCGGGGACGCCGCCGACGACCGTGTGAGGCGCGACATCTCTGGTCACCACGGCCCCTGCCGCGACCACGGCGCCTTTGCCCACGCGCACTCCATCCGTGATGATCGCGCCCGCCCCCAGCCAGACGTCATCCTCGATCACGATCCCTTCGGCGGTAATGCCCTGTTTTACGAAGGGACGCGCCGGGTCGTCGAAGACATGGTTGACAGCGATGATCTGCGTGAACGGCGATGTATACACGCGGTCCCCGATCTGTACGCCGCCTTGCCCCCGGATCACAGAATACTCGCCGACCAGGCTATCCCTGCCAATTCTGATCCCCGAATGAGGCATCGCACGAAAATTGTAAACATGCAGGACAGCTCCGTGCATCACGATCGTCCCCGGACCGATCTCGATCCCATTGGGGCAGGCGTGCAGATACACGCCTTCATCGAGGTAGGCGCCATGACCGAGCTTGATGTGGTCTGAAAATCGCAAACGGACGCGGCTCTCGATCGCCGCGGTTCCATCCATGTGTAGGATCAGGCGGTAGAAGATGCCTCGTAATCCCACGCCAATGATTGTGGGGATCCATCCGAAAAGGAGGAACAGGGTCTGCTCCAAAATGTAACGGAAGAGAGAGGATGCCTGTCGATCGAGGTAAACGCGGAGGCTATGTAACATGATTATTGAAAGGAGTCACTGAACGCGCTCGGAGTCGCGCAAGTACGAAACGGTCTTTTCCAGGCCGTCTTCCAAAGTTACCCTGGGGGTCCAGCTTAGTTCACGTGCGGCT
This sequence comes from Anaerolineales bacterium, assembly GCA_036833655.1. GTDB lineage: Bacteria > Chloroflexota > Anaerolineae > Anaerolineales > Villigracilaceae > Defluviilinea. The sequence goes on from DAITPI010000463.1 coordinate 1,786, forward strand.
TTCCGGGCATCCAGATAGATGTGCCGCGTCTCGCCCAACTTTGCAGGACCATGCTCAACGGGCTGGGAACAGCCAGTTGCTTTCGCCAGCACAGAGGCGATTTGGTTAACAGAGGTTGGGCGGCCCCAGCCAAGGTTATAGATTCCGGGGGTGTGCTCCACGGTCACTGCCAGGTAGTTGGCGTAGGCGCAATCGCCCACGTAGACAAAATCGCGGGTCTGCTCGCCGTCGCCGTTGACAAGGACCGGCTCGCCCCCCAGCATCCTGCCAGCAAAGATCGCCACGACGCCCGCTTCCCCCTGTGGATTCTGCCGTGGACCGAACACATTGGGGTAGCGTAGCACCGTATAGTTCATCCCGTAATTCAGATAATACATGTAAAGGTAGTGTTCCACCGTATGCTTGCTCGCACCGTACGGGCAGATCGGGTTGATCGGATGCTCTTCATCGCAGGGCAGGCGCTCCGGCTCGCCATAGGCCGCTCCTCCGGACGAGATATACACAAAATGCCTGACGCTAAACTCTCGGGCACACTCGAGCAGATTGATCGAGCCCAGGATATTGACCCGCGCATCGAACAAAGGCTCAAGCATGGAACGCCGTACCTCCGCCTGCGCGGCGTGGTGGCTGACGTAGTCCGGTCGCTCGGCAGCAAATACGTCGCGAAGCTCGGGGCTGCAAATGTCCATTTGATAGAACGTTGCCTTAGGATTGAGATTGGAGCGCCTTCCGGTGGACAGGTCATCCACCACAACTACGTCATATCCCTTTGCCAGGAACAGGTCGACAACATGCGACCCAATAAAACCGGCGCCGCCGGTAACCAGTATCTTTGCCATGATGACTCCTTCTCTAAACCGCGCGCGGAACGCATTACGGTTGGATTCGTTGGGATGAGCAGCAAACGCTGAGTTTCCACATCGTGCTGCAGAATTTACCTTACTTTATGTTTGAGTTTAGCCTACGAATGCATGTGAAAAGTAAAGTTGATTATGAGACAGGCGGTAATTATATTTTGATATGAGGAATTGCGGTTGAAGTTCATAAAAGACACCCCGCCAGCCCAACATCACTGGCGGGGCGATCGATCATCGCAAGACAAACGCAGGGGAGGCTATTGCACCGACCATGGCAGGGGCTGGGCGGGATCCCCGGGCCGGTAGTGCAGTTCACTCTGGATGCGGTGGCTGAGCGTGGTCACCATCTGGGTAAGCGGCACGCCGTGCTCGCACGATTCCCGGCACATGCCACACCCGGAACAGGATGCCAGCCAGCGACTGACTCGGACGAGCTCTGCCAGCAGGGAGTGGCTGCGGTGGTCTTTGTCCACGCCCAGCATGCCTGCCAGCTCGCCATCGTACAGGGGACAGGCATCCAGACAGTCCGCGCACAGAGTGCAGCGGGCAAACATGGCGAGGAAGGAACCGGCATCGTCCACTTGCCAGACCTGGCTCCTCAGCAGCGCCTCCCGCTTTTCGAGGCGCTTGTCCACCAGCTTGCCCACCATCATCTCGCGGTGCACCACCTCCCGCTCTTTGGCCATGCCATCGGTCACCTCCTTCAACTGCAGCGCTGCATCGATCCGTTCGTCGGAAGCAATGATCAACAGCTCGCCGTCCGGCTCGACACCGATCGTCCCAATGATCACATCCGCGCCCAGGGGCGCAGGGGAGTCACACATCTGACAGGTCTGCCGAACCTCATAAGGAATGTAGCTTTCCTGTTTCCCATAGGTGACGCCCACATGGATCATCTCCTGTTCGAGGGAACGCTGCACCGGGCGGGAGTACGTGCCAGGACAATCCACAGCGAGGATCACGAGACGCTCATGACTCTTCGCCGCAGATACAGGCTGGTAGCGGATCCGGCGCCTCTTCCACAATTCGACCATGGCGCGCAGCTCACAGGGCCGCAGCATCACCGCCAGATGGCTGTGCGGATGATCCTGGATAAAAGCCCCGACCTTG
>DAITPI010000464.1:0-3749 GCA_036833655.1 Anaerolineales bacterium
CCTATTTCACGCGAATCGTGGGTTTGGCAGCGCTGGCAGTTGCCGACTCCCTCAGGACGCGCGGGCTGGTCGCCCAGATCAAATGGCCCAACGATGTGTTGCTGAATGGGCGCAAAGTCGCGGGCATCCTGGTCGAGTCGGTGTGGTCGGGCGAGGAAGTGGACTGTGTAGTGATTGGGATCGGCATCAACGTGCTAAAAGGCGCTGTCCCCTCTCCGGAGCTGCTGCTCTTCCCTGCTGCCAGCCTGGAAGAAGCGTTGGGGCCCGCTGTCGAGCGCGAAGAGATCCTCCACGATGTGCTCGCGGGCATTATTGCCCTTCGTCCCCACATCGGTACGGATTCATTCCTGGCATCCTGGGAAAAGGCTCTCGCTTTCCGAGGCGAGCAGGTGCAGGTAGAGGATGGAAACGGCACGCCAGTTGCCGGCAAGCTACTGGGGTTGGAACCAGATGGAAGTCTGCGCCTGACCACGGAGGATAACAATTCTGTGACAGTACGATTTGGGGATGTGCGCCTGCGTCCGCGGGCATGATATACTTTGCGACGAGGTAACCATGTTTGACAATCTACGCGATTCTGCAGAGTCCTCTCCCTTCTACGAAGAAGATCAGAACGATCTCTACAAAGAGCCGGCGGCGAAGGTTGCTGTACGCCGTCGCAATAACGCGCGTTTCCTTGGCATGACAGCGCAGCAGCGGTTCCTGATTGCCATCATGCTGATGTTCACAGTGTGCATTATCGGAACGCTGGCGATGTTTGTCCTGGGGAAGATGTCGCTGTTCTAGGAGACAGCGGCGATGCAGGAACGACGGACCTGCGGGCTGCGCCCGGGGCGTCAATAGTACACAGCTAAATCCAAAAGAGGTCCCGTTGCATGGGACCTCTTTTTGGTTACACCAGCTGCGGCTGGACGTCTTCCACCTTCTCGTCGCCGTTGTTGAGCTGCGCCCCCGCTTTCTTCAAATCCTCGGCGGCAATGCGTGCCACCGAGGCGACGCTGTCGCCCGGCTGCGGCTTGATGAGGTGCACACCCCGCGTCGAGCGGCCTGCCTGCCGGACATCCTTGACCTTGATCCGGATGGCAACGCCGTTCGAAGTAATGATCGTCAGGTCATCGGCTTTCTGAATGACGCGCGCCGCCACGATCTTCCCGATATCACCCAGCGCCCTCTGATCAATGGTCGAGATGCCATTTGTGGCGCGGCCCTTGGGCGTGTAGGCGCTCAAAGGTGTCTGTTTCCCATATCCATTGCTGGTGATGACCAGCAGAGAGCCATCCTTTTCGACGACATCCATGCTGGTGACGCCGTCCTCATTCTGCAGGCGGATCGCCTGCACTCCGGCTGCCTGCCGTCCCATGGCACGGATCTTGTTCTCGCTGAAGCGGAGCGCCTGTCCCTGCTCGGTAACAAAGATGACTTCATCGCTACCGCTGGTCAGGCGCGCCCAGCCAAGCCTGTCGCCCTCATCCAGAGACATGGCGATCAATCCGGAGGGCCGCACGGAGGCGAACTCTTCCATCACCACCCGCTTCACTTTGCCGCGGACGGTCGCCAGCACGCAGAAGCCATGCGCGGAGAAGTCTGAGACTGCGATTGCTGCGGTAATCCGCTCATCCGGTCCCAGGGAGAGCACATTCACAAGTGGGATGCCCTTGGCAGTCCGGTCCGCATCGGGGATCTGGTAAACCTTTTCGGAATAGACTTTGCCCTTATCGGAGAAGAACAGCATCGTATCCAGACTGCGGGCAGGGAGGAGAGCCACGACGACGTCCTCTTCCCGGATGGTCTGGCCAATCACGCCGCGTCCGCCGCGGCTCTGGGAGCGGAACGCAGAAGCAGGCACGCGCTTGACGTAGCCGCGTTCCGTCAGGCTGATCAACACCGCCTCATCCTGCACCAGGTCCGCTTCGCTGAGCGTCTCGGTAGCTTCGGCAGCGATACGCGTCCGGCGGTCGTCGCCATATTTCTCGGCGAGGTCGCGCATATCGTCCTGGATCAGCGCCAGGATCTTCCGGGGATTGGCGAGCAAATCCTCGAGATGAGCGATCTGCTGCGCCACTTGCTTATGCTCTTCCTCAATCTTCCAGCGCTCGAGGGCAGCCAGCCTGCGCAATTGCATATCCAGAATCGCCTGTGCCTGGATCTCGCTCAGCTTGAAGCGCTGGACCAGGTTTTGCTTGGCGACATCCGCATCCTGCGATTCGCGGATGGTCTTGATCACCGCGTCGAGGTTGTTCAGGGCGATGAGGTAGCCGTCCAGGATGTGCTGGCGCGCCCGGGCTTTTGCCAGCTCGAAGTTCGTCCGCCGGACGATGACCGTCTGGCGGTGCTCGATGAAGATCTGTAGCGCCCGCTTAAGAGGCAGCGTGCGCGGCTCTCCATCCACGAGAGCCAGCAACTGCACGCCGAACGTGGACTGTAAGGCTGTGTATTTGTAGAGTTGGTTCAGGACCTTCTTCGGCTGGGCGCCGCGCTTGAGCTCGATCACGATGCTCATGCCGCGCTGGTCGGATTCGTCACGCAGATCAGAGATCTGGTCGATCCTATCTTCCCGCACCAGCTCGGCGATCCGCTCGATCAGGCTGGCTTTGTTCACCTGATAGGGGATCTCGGTGATAATGATCTCGTGCCGGCCGCTTTTTCCCTCTTCGATGTGAGCCACGCCGCGCACCACCAGGCGGCCCTTGCCAGTGCCATACGCCGACTCGATCCCATCCCGTCCCACGATGATGCCGCCGGTCGGGAAATCCGGCCCCGGGATGCGCTTTATCAGCTCATCCAGCGGGATATCATCCATCTCTTCGTAGTTGTCGATCAGGAAGATGATCGCATCGGTCAGCTCGCGCAGATTATGGGGCGGGATATTCGTCGCCATACCGACGGCGATGCCGGACGTGCCATTGAGAAGCATGTTCGGTACGCGGGCAGGCAGGACGAGCGGCTCCTCGAGGGAGTCGTCGAAGTTGGGACCAAAGTCCACCGTGTCCTTGTCGATATCCGCAAGCAGCTCTTCCGCCATACGATGGAGGCGAGCTTCGGTATAACGCATGGCTGCAGGGGCATCGCCATCCACGGAACCAAAGTTGCCCTGTCCGTCCACGAGCAAGTAGCGCATAGAGAAATCCTGCGCCATGCGCGCCATCGTTTCGTAGACTGCCGAATCGCCGTGCGGGTGGAACTTACCGAGCACTTCACCGACGATACGGGCGGATTTCTTATAGGAGGAATTCGACCGGATGCCCAATTCCTGCATCGCGTACAGAATACGACGGTGAACGGGTTTCAAGCCGTCGCGGGCGTCCGGCAGGGCACGTGCCACGATCACGCTCATGGCGTAATCCAGGTAGGCATCGCGCATCTGAGTATCTATGTCAACTTGTTGGACATTCCCATTGTTATTGGTTTGAATAAGGTCTTCAGCCATAATTTTCTCTTAAGGTGGGGTACTTGGCATAAAAAAGACACGAAGGACGAGATTCTGTGACTCCGCGTCTTAACTAATGAAGGATATGCCTAGATTACTCTGATTATACCACCTGCTGCCCCTCCTACTGCTGCCCGGCGCCCTCTCGCAATTCGCCAAATCTGTCAAAATCTGCTTCTTGCTCGCGTGCGATTCGGGGAGGGCTGGGATAACAAAAAACTCGCTTTTCAGCGAGTCTTGTCCACTGCGTTCCAGGCAGTACCGTGCAGTGCCGAAGGTGGGACTTGAACCCACATGAGGGAACCCTCACTACGCCCTGAAC
>DAITPI010000465.1:0-3741 GCA_036833655.1 Anaerolineales bacterium
TAGTGGAGACCAGCCTTGGATATTTTATCAATCCCCTTATCAGCGTTCTGCTGGGCGTGATCTTCCTCCGGGAGCGCCTGCGGGCGATGCAATGGATCCCCGTCGGTCTCGCTGCTGCAGGCGTGTTGTACTTGACTGTGACCTACGGTCGCCTGCCCTGGATCGCCCTCTCCCTGGCGTTTTCGTTTGGTACCTACGGACTCGTTAAGAAGCTTGCGCCGCTTGGCTCGCTGTACGGGCTGACTCTGGAGACGGCGCTCGTCTTCCCGATTGCCCTGCTCTATCTTGCATTTGCAAATTTCCAGGGCACCGGCGCGTTCCTGCACGAGGGCGTGACGACCGATCTGCTCCTGATCGGCACGGGCGTGGTGACCAGTATCCCGCTTCTCATGTTCGCCTCCGCTGCCCGGCGGATCCCTTTGACGATGATCGGTGTTCTGCAATATGTTGCCCCGACGATCCAGTTTCTGATCGGCGTCTTTCTCTACCACGAGCCGTTTGACCACTCGCGATTGATCGGCTTTAGCCTGGTCTGGCTGGCTTTGATCATCTTTTGGCTGGAGAATTATCTTGCCAGCCGTGTACCGGTCCCACCGATCCCCGAAATGGGGGAAGGATAAGCACACTTGCAGGGGTTTGAACTTCCGACAGGATAAACCATACATACCTTCGCATAGCTGACGAAAGAGAGGATTATGAAACTTCTATTCATCGGCGGGACCGGGATTATTAGCTCTGCCTGTGCGGACCTTGCTGTGAAAGGCGGGCATGAGCTCTTTCTTGTAAACCGTTCCGTTTCCAAAAAGCTTCCTGCGTCCCCAGGCGTGACTGTTTTGCAGGCGGATGTCTACGCCGAAGAGGCGCGGCTCGCCTCGCTGCTGACTGAAGAGCGTTTCGACGCGGTGGTCGATTACGTGGCGTTCACCGCCAACGATATCGAGCGTGACCTGCGTCTTTTCCGCGGGCGGACAGATCAGTTCGTCTTTATCAGCTCGGCGTCTGCATACCAGAAGCCGGTGCGGAATTACCGGATCACCGAAGAGACCCCGCTGGAAAACCCGTACTGGGAGTACTCGCGCAACAAAATCGCCTGCGAAGACCGGCTGATGCGCGCCTATCACGAGGAAGGCTTTCCTGTCACGATCGTGCGTCCTTCCCATACCTATGGGCCCACGCAAATCCCCTTTGGCGTCTCCAGTTGGACCCAACCCTGGACGGTGATCGACCGCATGCTGCGCGGGCAGAAGGTCATTGTGCCGGGCGACGGCACCTCGCTCTGGGTGCTGACGTGGAATGCTGACCTGGCCAAAGGCCTTGTAGGCTTGCTGGGAAACGAGAATGCCATCGGGGAGGCGTTCCAGATTACCTCGGATGAAGTGTTGAGCTGGGGGCAGATCTACCGCGAAGCGTACCACGCTCTCGGTCTCGAACCCAACGTGATCCACATCCCCTCCGATCTGATCGGGCTGTACCATCCACCCGCGTTCGGGAGCCTCGTCGGCGACAAGTCCAATAGCGTGGTTTTCGATAACAGCAAGATCAAGCGTTTTGTGCCGGAGTTTTCCTGCGAAGTCACCTGGGCGGAGGGCGTGCGGCGTTCGCTGGCATGGTTCCGGGCACATCCCGAATTTCAAACACTGGACCAGGAAATGAACGCAAGCTGTGTCCGGATCATTGCCGCATACAGCCGGGCTCTACCACAACAAAACTGAAAGCAGGCGACGGTCACGCTCATTCGAGAGGGATATCGTCCTGGATAGCCAGAATCTCATCGGTATCTGGGGCACACAACAGCGCATCCCGACAGTGAAGACTACAGAGGAGGCATCGCGCCGACGTGAAGGATGGACGCGTGCTCTCGTGGACGCATCGCCCGGAATGATCTTTCAGGTCGGGCGGAACGGCACCATCATCCCGTTCATGCCTTGCCGCACTCCGAGAGCGTGTATCCAAAAGCAGGATAAATTTCCCGTATCCACCTGACAAATGTCAAAACCGATTATGTTCATTTTGGATATAATTTCTCCAAACTACATCAAGGAGCAACGACATGAATTTTGCAATGTGGCGCAAAGCGCTCAAGGTAATCCCCGAAGTTTCCAAACCAGAATGGGACCGGCTCGATGTAATTTCCAAGTGGCTGATCTCCACCCGGGCGGCCGTACTCATCATGACCTTTATCTCCGCGGCTCTGGCCGGGTTGTTTGCCTGGCGCGATGGCGCCTTCAGCTTTCTTCCCTGGCTCGCTCTTACCTTTGGATTGATCCTGGCGCACGCCTCCAACAACATCTTCAACGACTACACCGACTTTGTCCGCGGGGTGGACAAGGATAACTACTATCGCAATATCTACGGCGCGCAGCCGGTTGCCAGCGGATTGATGACCCGGCGCCAGCACCTGACGTATTTCGCGGTCACGGTGTTGATCGCCTTTGCCCTGGGCCTGTATCTGACAGCCTATACGGGCTTCAGCACTACGACGTTGATCCTGATTGCTCTCGGCGCGTTCTTCCTGCTGTTCTATACCTGGCCCTTGAAGGGCATGGCGCTTGGCGAAGTGGCTGTGTTGATCGTGTGGGGACCGCTTATGATCGGCGGCGGATACTATGTACTGACTCAGCAGTGGAGCTGGAATGTCGTTGTGGCGAGCCTGCCCTATGTGCTGGGCGTCACCACCGTGATCTTCGGCAAGCACATCGATAAGCTTGAGATGGATAAGGCAAAGGGCATCCACACGCTGCCGGTCGTCATCGGTGAGCGAGCCTCGCGCTATGCCGTCCTGGCGATGATGATCGCACCCTACCTGTTCACTCTTTACCTGGTCGCCGTCCGATTCTTTACACCCGTGATGCTGATCGTGTTCCTGGCGCTGCCTACTTTTCTGAAGATCTATCCCATCTTCCTGCAGCCGAAACCGACGACGCGCCCCGAAGGACAGATCGGCTGGCCCCTCTATTTTGTGGGCTATGCCTTCGTCAACAACCGCAAATTTGGCTCGCTGTTCATGTTCGGTCTGCTCATCGACGTGGTATTGCGGCTTCTGCCCTTTACGCAGAGCTTCTGGCGCTGATTGTCTCTATTTCCACGCAGGGGACTGAAGAGCAGGAAAACCTTCCTGCTCTTTTCATTTCATGGTACGCCGAGCGTCCTGGCGGGGGAGATTGATCTGGCGCTACGTCCCCGACCTGAATAGGACAGTTTGTATCCAATTTCACAAATCGGTAGTATAATCGCCCGCAGAGTTTTTCCACGGCGACGAGCTCGCCGACCTAGTACAACTCAAGGAGAGAAGAATGCATATCAATTTTGGGATGTGGCGTAAAGCCTCCTGGCAATTGATCAAGATGGACGACAAAAAAGAGTGGGACTCGCTCGACATCGTCTCGAAATGGTTGATTGCTACGCGTTCCGCTGTCACGCTGGTGACCGTCTACTCCTGCGTGATTGCCGGGCTGCTCGCCTGGCGCGATGGCAATTTTTCCTGGATCCCCTTCCTTATCCTGACCCTCGGTCTCTTCATTGCTCATGGCACCAACAACATATTGAACGACTACACCGATTATTCACGCGGCCTGGATACGGACAACTACTTCCGCAGGCAGTACGGTGTGCACCCCCTTGCCCAGGGCTTCTTTACCAAGCCACAACAGATCCGCTGGTTCCTTGTCAGCGGGGTGCTGGCTACGCTTGCAGGCATCTATGCCCTGCTAACCACCAACTTCCATCCTGTCGTGATCGGCT